>QMMB01000514.1 GCA_003647035.1 Deltaproteobacteria bacterium
CGGAGCTCATCAAGCACATGGATCAAGCAGGGGTCGACGTGGCTTTCTGCCTGCGCGAACCGATGATGGATGTCACCGGCGGCACCGTGTCCCTCTCCACCAACGGTTTCATGTTGCAGCAGCTCGAACCCTATCCCGACCGGATGTTCCTGGAGGCCAACGTGGGTCCGGTGATCAAACGGGGCCTGAAGGAAGCCAGCTGGGAACTGGAGTATTTGGTCAAGGAACGAGGCACGAAGCTCTGCAAGCTCTACACCCCGGAAGATGACGGGCCGCTGAACGATAAGCGCCTGTGGCCGTTCTATGAAAAGGCCGTGGAGCTCGGGGTTCCTCTCACCGTTCATACGGGCGTGAGCTATGTCTGTCCCCAGCCCACCAGCCACTGCCGCGTGGCCCAGCTGGATGATGTGATGCTCGGCTTCCCGGACCTGAAAGTCATCGCCTACCATGCGGGCTGGCCGGACACCGAGGAGCTCATCGGGCTATGTGGAAAACACCGGAACCTTTACATGAGCCTGTCCGGAGTGATCGGCTGGTTCGAGCGCTCACCCTACCGGGGCTATCACGCGATCGGTACGGCACTACAATGGATGCCCGCCGACAAGATCGTGCTGGGCCTCGACCTTCCCTTTGACGACACCAAGCGTGTGGTGGACTACATCCGCAATCTGGAAATGCCGGAAGAATTGCAGAAGAACTGGGGCTACCCCGAGGTGACGGACGAGGACAAAGCCAAAATTCTGGGCCTGAACCTGGCCGGACTCACGGGCATCGAACCGACGAAGCGCATCTGACCTCGGTCGTCCCGAAATGATGTTTCATCGGCCATATTTGCATTGCAACCCAACTTAGCGATGACTCCGTTGAGTCTTAGAGTGTTCAGTGGAGACTGAAGCAACTCTGAGGCGAGACGGAACATGGCAGACTTAAAAGCAGGGACGCGGTTGAAGAGCACGGTGTGCGCGACCCAAGTCATGGTGGTTGCCGCATCGGGAGGCCCTTATGATCTGACGTGCGGCGGGGCGCCCATGGTGGGGTCTGCGGAAGAGGCCCCTGAGGGTGGAGCTGTGGATAGCGCCCACGCGGAAGGCACCTTGTTGGGCAAGCGCTACATCAACGAGGCGGGTGATCTGGAGCTCCTGTGCATCAAGCCCGGCGACGGGTCCCTTGCTGTCGGTGCCGTGGCGCTCGTGCTGAAAGAAGCCAAGGCCCTGCCTTCTTCGGACTAATCCCTTTAACTCGGTTGGACCGGTTCCATGAACGTGATGATGTTGCTCGAGATGGCCACGCAGGGTTTTGGGGACCGTGTGGCCTTTACGAATGGCGAAGATTCGCTGACCTACCAAGAGCTGTTTGATGCCGCCGGTGTCGCGGCGGGAGCCATCCGGGAATCCGGTTGCGAGCGTGTGGCCATGCTGGATGTCTCGAGCCTGGCGCTGCCGGTGGGTCTCTTTGCCAGCGCCTGGTCCGGCGTCCCTTATGTGCCGATCAACTACCGCCTGACGCAAAGCGAAATCAACGCCCTGCTGGCACGGGTCACACCCGCCTATCTGGTGGCGGGGGATGATCAGGCGAGTGTGGTGGACGCCTCCGATCAAATTCAAATGGTGGCGCGCGATGCCTTTCTGCATATGGCCCGCACCAAAGGGGAACCTGCCGAGCCTTGGTCCATGGACCAGGACGACGTCGCGGTGTTGCTGTTTACGAGCGGCACTACGGGAACACCCAAAGCCGCCGTGCTGCGCCAGAAGCATCTGGTTTCCTACATTCTGGGGTCGGTGGAATTTGGGTCCGCCACAGAGGAAGACGCAGCGCTCGTCTGTGTGCCGCCCTATCACATCGCGGGCATTTCCGCGGTCTTGAGCTCGGTCTATTCCGGGCGCCGGGTAGTGCAGCTTCCCAATTTCACGGCGAAGGCCTGGATCGATCTGGCCCGCCGGGCAAAGGTCACCAACGCCTTTGTCGTTCCCACCATGCTGGCTCGGATTGTGGACGAACTGGACGGGGCCCAGACGGCAGATATGCCGCATCTGCGGGCCATTTCTTACGGCGGGGGCAAGATGCCCTTGTCCGTCATCGAACGAGCCATGAAGCTCTTCCCCGATACGGACTTCACCAACGCTTACGGGCTGACGGAAACCAGTTCCACTATTTCCATTCTTGGCCCTGAGGATCACCGTACAGCGGCGGCCAGCAGCGACCAGACGGTACGTCGCCGTCTAGTGTCTGTCGGACGGTCCATGCCCAGTGTCGAGGTGGAGATCCGGGGTGAGGAAGGCGAACGCCTGAGGCCAGGTGAGCGCGGTGAGATTTATGTACGCGGTGAACAGGTGTCCGGCGAGTATGCCGGACGGGGAAGCTCCCTCGATACGGATGGCTGGTTCCCGACCCGCGATGCCGGTTCCATGGACTCCGAAGGTTATCTGTTCCTGGAAGGCCGGGCGGATGACGTGATTGTGCGCGGCGGGGAAAACATCTCTCCGGGCGAGATCGAAGATGTGCTTCTGCAGTACCCGGGCGTGGCGGATGCAGCGGTTGTGGGTATTCCGGATGAGCAGTGGGGTGAAGGTGTCGCCGCCGCAATTGTGCTCGAGAAAGAACAATCGGTGGCGGTCACAGACCTGCAGGAATGGGTGCGCAAACACATGCGCTCTTCCCGCATCCCGCAAGTCATCCACTTCCGGGATGAGCTCCCCTACAACGAAACGGGCAAGCTTCTGCGTCGCGTGGTGAAGCAGGAGCTGTCCTAAGGATCTAGTGCGGCAAGACTAGGTGCTCGCCCAGCCGGTGCACCTACCGGACGATGACAGCGACGACATGCCCTTCGTATCGCCCGACGGGCACGTGCGTGAGTGGAAGA
>QMMB01000515.1 GCA_003647035.1 Deltaproteobacteria bacterium
CGAGGACCCCGGCGTTCTCGACACCGAGGCGCGTTGGTACGCTGGCGACTTCCACGTGCACTCGCGTCAGAGCGGGGACGCGAGACCTACGATCGGCGAGACGCTCGACTTCGCGCAGGAGGTGGGTCTCGACTTCATCATGCTGTCCGAGCACAACACAAACAGCGGACTCACGCTCTACGGGAGCGTGCAGCCGGACCACCCCGAGGTACTGATCATTCCGGGCGTCGAGTGGTCCACATAGTCAGGGCACGCGAACGCGCTCGGCGCCACCGAGTGGGTTGATCACAAAGTTGGCGTTCGAGGTGTGACCGCCGACGGAGCGATCCAGGCTTACAACGCGCAAGGTGCTATCTTCTCGCCCACTCATCCTACGGAGCCCAACTGGGAGTTCTGCATCGGCTGTTTGTGGGAGTTTGAAGTTGACCCCACCAACTTCGGCGGGGTCGAGCAAACTGGTATCTGGCGCGGGAGTGAGGCGATCGGTTTCTGGGAAAATGCGTGCGAGGCGGGCTCCCACGCCGCAGTGCTTGGCGGGAGCGACGACCATGATGCTGGCCAGAACGCGTCTGAGATCTCTGAACCTATGGGGACACCCACGACGATGGTGTTTGCCGAACAGCTCAGCGTCGACGCGATTCTCGACGGTGTTCGCAGCGGCCGGACTGTGGTGAAAATGGAGGGTATCGAGGGTCCCATGCTCGAAACGCAACTCACTGGTGAGCGCATAGGCGATACGGTCTTCGCGGATACCGCGACGTTGTCGGTAGTCGTTACCGATGGCGTGGGCACCACCCTTCAGATCATCAAGAACGGTGCTGTGGTGGGATCGGCGACGGTCAACAGTGATCCCTTCACACACGAGATGAGCGTGGAAGCACCGGCCGAAGGCGAAGATCGCTACCGACACCAGCTCGTGTCCGGCATCGACGTGCGAACCATAGGCAGCTACGTGTGGCTGCGCGCACCGATCGAGGCACCGGACGGTGGAGTGCCGGATGGCGGGATGCCAGACGGTGGGACGGATCCGGGCGGAAGCTCGAGTGGATGCAGTTGTCGAATCGCCGGCGCGCCCGACTATGACACAGGCTTCTTTCTAACTGTACTTGCCTTCGGGGCTTGGTACTGGCGGCGCCGGCGCGCGAGCTGAACGTCAGGGCGTGCTTTTCCGGCGGCGGAGGACGTGGCGCAGTCTCGAGCGCTCATCGCGCTCGCGTTCCTCGAGCATGCGCCTCAGGGCATTGAGCTCGATGGTCAGTGTCGGCTCGACACGCAGTTGTAGGGTGTTGACCTGTCGAGTGGCCTTGGCGAGCGCATCACCTAGTCGCCGAACGAGCTGTTCCTTGGGCAGGGCTTCGATGACCAGCTCGACGAGTCGCTCGAACTCGGTTGCGGCCTGCGCGGCAGCGGGGCCTACCGACGGAGCGGCGGTCTCGCGCGCCGTCAACGTGCGCTGGATGGAGCTGTGGGAAACCACCGCCGGCACGCTGATGCCCCACATCTGCTTGTGCTCGAGCTCGACGGTGATTTCGCGCCCCGGCCATGCGTAGGTCTCGAGCGACGCCTGCCCGCGAGCCGCCAAGGCTTGGAGCAATGCCCGGTACGCCTCACGGGCACGCTCCTCCACCTCTTGCCGTGCATTGAGCGCGGGCCTCGCGCTCTTGAAGAGCTCGCTAATCAAGGCCTCACGCTTCCGATTGAGCAGCTCGCGACCCTTCTTGACTCTCCCGAGCTGCGCGCTGGCCCGCACGAGCCCCGAACGCGTTGGAGGTACCGACCGCACGCTCATCGCGGAGCCTCCGTGCTTGCATCGTCCCGCCCGCGTGACTCCCAGGCGGCGTCGGAGATCCGGGTGAGCTCGTCGCGCGGCAGTGTCTCGAGCAAAGACCATCCGATCTGAATCGTATCGAGGAGCGAGCGTCGCGTGCGGCTTTGATGGATGAGCTTCTCCTCGAAGGCGTCGACGAAGGCGAGAGCACGCCGATCGCCCGGCGCAAGACCTTCACTTCCGACGATGGCTGCCATGAGCTTCGCCTCACGCCCTCGCGCATACACCGCATAGAGCTGGTCCGCCCATTCGCGGTGCTCCGGCACCGTATGTCCTTCGCCGATGCCCGCGTTCATGAGTCGCGACAGCGATGGAAGCACATCCACTGGCGGATAGACGCCTCGCTGGTTGAGCTCGCGGCTCAGCACAATCTGACCTTCGGTGATGTATCCGGTCAGGTCGGGAATCGGGTGGGTCATGTCTCCGTCGGGGAGAGAAACTACCGGCAACTGTGTGACCGACCCGTTGCCTTCCTTCAGGACCCCGGCGCGTTCGAACAGCGAAGCCAAGTCCGTGTACATGTAACCGGGATACCCACGCCTTCCCGGGATCTCTTCACGCGCAGCGGCAACTTCGCGCAGCGCTTCCGCATAGTGGGTGATGTCCGCCATCACCACCAGGACGTGGATCCCATGCGTGAACGCAAGGTGCTCGGCCGTCGTCAGCGCGACCCGAGGGGTGAGCAGGCGCTCGATCGTGGGGTCGCTCGCTTGGTTGAGAAACAGGACCGTCCGCTGCATCACTTCGCTCTCGCGAAAGCGGGAGACGAAGGTTTGTGTTTCGCGCTCGGTGATGCCCATGGCGGCGAACACGACTGCGAAGGGCTCACCGCGTGCAGGGCGCGCGTTCTCGACGATATCGGCGGCGAGCTCGATCCCGGGCAGGCCCGGCGCGGAGAACACGGGCAACTTCTGCCCGCGGACCAGAGTGTTCATCCCGTCGATCGCGGACACCCCAGTCTCGATGAAGTCCGACGGGTGCTGCCTTCGAACGGGATTGATCGGCGCGCCCCAAATCGGCAGGCGGGCCTCA
>QMMB01000516.1 GCA_003647035.1 Deltaproteobacteria bacterium
CCTTCGCGGAGGACGACGTGATCGTCGAGTGCCACTGCGCGTGGCCCATCACGAAGCACGCCCGCCTTGGCGCCGAGTCCGAGGGCACAGAACGCAAGCACGACGGCTGACGAGACCAGCAGCCCGTAGAGCCACCCGCCCCGCCGCCGGCCGATCGAGGTCCACCCAATCGCTAGAAAAAACAGCAGGTTTGCTATCAGAAGCGCGACAGCGAGGGCCTCCTCTGATACGGCGCCATAGACGGCGTTGCTGATCGAGCGGCTCCTCTGGATCGTCGCCTCGCCCTCGTTTTCGGCCCGCTGCTCCTCTAGGGCCCTTTCGGCATCACGGAGGTTTTCGTAGGCCTTGCCGTCGCGCGGGCGCAGGGTGAGTGCTCTCTCGTAGTTGAGGATCGCGCGCGGGTAGTCGCCGGACTGTGCGAACGACGTCGCCAAGTTGAAGTAGACGTCCGGGTCGTGGACGCCCGCTTCGCTGAGCTTGCTGTAGTGGGAGATCGCAGCCGAGTAGTCCCCTCGTGAGCAAGCGATGTTCGCGGCTTCGAAGATTCCGGTCAGAGACGAAGACGAACCACCGGAAGCCTGCTCCGGCTGTTGCGCGGCAGCGCCGACAGGCGCCGCGAAGAGCACTAGGGTGACGCACCACACGCGCATTAGGTTGCCCTCGACGAGCGTTGGATCCGCTCGGTGATCGTGGCAGTCCGTGGGCGACGTCGCTCCATCTCGTCCTGGCTCACGCCGGACGCGGCAAAGCGTGCGAAATCGGCGCCCTCGAGCTCGTTGATCACCCGCTGCGCCAAATCGTCGTCGAAGCCTTCGGCGATGAGTCGGGTGCGGAGCGCGGCGTGGGACAACCCCCCGATCGGTTCTTGCAGCCGGGAGCCGAGGGCGTGTGTGATCGACGCGACGATACGGTCGTAGAACGACCTCGGGTCGTTGGCCTGCAGTGCATCATTTGCACGGCGGACCAGCTGGCGCTGCACAGCTTCGGCGGTGGCGCTGCGTTCTTCACGACGCCGCGCCACGCCGGCTCCCAGCATGACGACGATCAACAGGACCGGCGGGAACGCTAGCAGCCAAGTGAACCAATCCCGTTCGCGCAAGGGCGTCTCGCCTCGATTCAGGGCGCTGTACATCCGGATCGGGCCGAATGTCGCAGTGGAGGCCGTGGGCTCGGTGTCGCGCGGTTCGATCGCGGGTCGTGAATGTGTGGCTGCACCGATCGAAGTGAATGTGAGCGCCGTAGTGCTCGCAGTTCCGTACTCATCGGCGTCAGGATCGAAGAAGTGCAACTCGATCGGCGGCACCATGTGCTCGCCCGGGGCTTCGGCGATCAAGATCCACTCCCATGAGCGCGTACCCGAGAGCTTGCCGTCTTGGAAGTGTTGTTGATCGCGGATTGCGGGTTGCAGTGTCCGGACGCCGACGATGGGCGGCAAATCGATGCGAAGATCCTGCACGTTGCCTCGGCCCCTTGCGTCGATACGCAAAGTCACCGCGTCCCCCGTGTCGGCGGTGGTTCGGTCGAGCCATGCTTTGACGGCGTACAGTCCGACCACGGCGTTCGACGGGCCGGGTCGCGGGAGGGGTTTGACGTTGACCGCGACCGGGACTCCGACGCGTTGAACGCGTTCGGGCGCGTCGAAAAGACTCCCCCCGCCGACGTCGAACGTGACCTTCGGCGGACCCACGGTGAGATCGCCCGTGCGTTGCGGGAACGCCGCGGATCGTTGAAGGACATAAGCACGGTAGTGCGCGCCCATCACGGGAACGGTCTGGGACTGGAGGCTGCTGATCGGATCGTCGTACACCCAGAACCCATCCATTGAAGGCTTGCCCGGAATCACCGACTGCGGCGAGAGACGAAGACGGGTGTATAGATACACCGTGACGTTGACCTGTTGTCCGATGTAGATCTCGTCGGAGTCGACGACCGTCCGCAAGAAGGCTCGCTCGTCGTAGCGAGCGCCCGACAGGTCTGACTCCCCCGTTGCGCTGGCTATGGCCGTCGGGTCGGACCCAGCTTGCAGATCTCCCGCCCCCGGCTGAACCACGAGAGTCAGCGGTGCACTGCGGTAGACCTTCCCGTCGACCTTGGCCACCGCCGGAGCGAACTCATAGGTGCCCGCGGTGGTGGCGTGCAGGACGAAGATGTGGGCGAGGCTGGACTCCTTTTGAACGCCAGACCCAAAACCAAAGCTGAAATGGATCGGACGAACGGTTTGGTGCGAGATGATCTCCAGCTCCGGGTACTTCTTGAGGTCGCCGAGCTCGAGGTCTTGGATACTCCCCCCACGTGCTCGCACGCGGACCTCTAGTCGCGCCGTGTCGCCGACACTAACCTCGGCGGGTGCCACGTGCAGGGTCACCGTGACTTCCGCCTCGGCCGCGGCCGTCGCGACCCAGGGCAGGGCAGCCATCGCGAGAAATGCCAGCGCGAAGAGTCGAGTCACCAATCTTTCTCCGGTGGCGGCCGTCCGGCGTTCCGACGGCGGGCACGCTGCAGCGGTAGATTCTCTTCGTTCTGTTCTAGGGCGTCGAGAAAGCGCTGGACGTCATCGCGTGGGATCGGCTCCTGCTGTTGCTGCTTCGGCTGGCTTTCGTTCTGTTCCTGCCCTTCGTTCTGGTCCTGGCCTTCGTTCTGGTTCTGGTTCTGGTTCTGGTTCTGGTCCTGGTTCTGGCCCTGCTCCTGGTCTTGTTCCTGGCCCTGGCCCTGCTCCTGGTCCCCAGACTCGTTCTCGCCTTCGTCCTCGGACTCGTTCTCCGACTCTTGTTCTTGTTCCTGCTGTTCCTGCTTCTGTTCCTCTTCTCGGATTCGCTTCATCGCGTACTCGAGGTTCCACGCGGCGTTCCGATCACC
>QMMB01000517.1 GCA_003647035.1 Deltaproteobacteria bacterium
CACGGTCCATGTCGGTCCGCTCCCCGAGGGGCGGACGCTCGGCAGCAGCGCTCCACCGATCGATGGTCGCATAGGTGACGAAGAAGCTGTAGACGTTCCAGATCTTCAGAAGGAACTCGCGAACCGCGTCCGTAGCCGCCGCGTCCGAGAACCGGGTATTTTGCCCGGGCGACGTTCCGGCATAGAGCGCCCAACGGACCGCGTCGGCGCCCACACGGTCCATGAGCACGAGCGGGTCGGTATAGTTCTTGTCGCGCTTGCTGAGCTTCTTGCCCTTCTCATCGGTCATCAATCCGAGCACGACGCAATTCTTGAACGGGTGGGGAAGGGGGCGCCCGGGGAACATGAGCGAGCTGATCGTCATCAACGAATAGAACCAGCCGCGCGTCTGATCGACCGCCTCGGTGATGAAATCGGCGGGGAACGTTGCTGCGAAGCCTTCGGGGTTCTCGTGCGGAAAACCCCACTGAGCAAACGGCATGCAGCCCGAGTCGAACCAGCAGTCGATGACCTCGGGCACGCGCCGGTACACACCGGGCTCACCGTCTTTGGCCCAGGTCACTTCGTCGATCCAAGGCTTGTGAACCATCAGATGGTCCTGCAACGTGGGGTCGGCAGCCTTCGCCGCGTCGAAGTGCGCGAACGCATCCGGATTTCGTTCGAGGATCTCGGCCGCCGAACCGACCGCCTCCACGGCGCCCGTCTCGTCGTTCTTCCAAATCGGCAGCGGCGTTCCCCAAAAGCGCTCGCGTGATAGCGCCCAGTCGACGTTGCCTTCGAGGAACTGCCCCATACGGCCGCTCTTGATGTGCTCGGGCTCCCAGTGCACCTCTTGGTTGTTCTCTTTGACGCGCCCGATCTCCTGCGTGGTGCGAATGAACCAGGACCTGCGAGCGTATTGGATGAGCGGGTCCTGCATGGCGCGCCAGCAGAATGGATAGTCGTGGCGGTAGACCTCTTCTTTGAAGAGCACCTCGCGGGCGCGGAGGTTCCGAATGATGTCCCGGTCCGCTTCCTTGCAGAACTGGCCGGCGAAATCGGTGACTTCGTCCGGGAAGGTGCCGTCGGGCTTCAGCAGTTGGAGAAAACCGAGGCCCTTGTCCTTGCAGACGCGGAAGTCATCCTCGCCAAAGGCCGGTGCCAGATGAACGAGGCCCGAGCCACTGTCGAGCGAGACGAAATCCGCATCGACGACCTGCCATGCGGGACCGCCTTCAGGCTCGGCATACCGGAACGGCGGTTCGTAGCTCATCCCGACGAGCTCGGAGCCCTTCCGTGTCGCCACGATGGTCGCATCCTCCCCCACCACCTTGCCCACGAGCGAAGCCGCGAGAATCAGTCGTTCGCCACCCTCGATCTCGACGGTCGCGTAGTCGGTCTTGGCGTCGACGGCGAGCGCGATGTTCGACGGAAGGGTCCAGGGCGTCGTCGTCCACGCGAGGAACGAGGTGTTGTCCTCACCCGCGACGGGGAAGCGAACCATCACCGACGGGTCATCGAGCTTCTTGTACCCCTGTCCGACCTCACCGGCGGAGAGCGCCGTGCCACCCTGCGGCCACCACCACACGACCTTGTAGCCTTGGTAGAGCAGCCCCTTGTTGAACATCTCCGAGAGGGCCCACCACACGCTTTCGACATACGACTTGTGGAAGGTCACGTACGCGGAGTCGAAGTCGACCCAGAAGCCGATCCGCTCCGTCATCTTCTGCCATTCGCCGATGTACTTGAACACCGAGTCGATGCACTTGCGGCTGAAGGCCTCCACGCCGTACGTTTCGATCGCCTCGCGGCCGCTGATGCCAAGCTCCTTTTCGACCTCGACCTCGACTGGAAGGCCGTGGGTGTCCCACCCAGCGCGACGCGGAACGTGATAGCCACACATCGTCCGGTAGCGTAGAAACACGTCTTTCATGACGCGCGTGAGCACGTGGCCCGGGTGGGGCATGCCGTTCGCCGTCGGGGGTCCCTCGTAGAAGATGAAGGCCTGCTTCTCGTCGCCGCCCTCCAGGGTCTTGTCGAAAATGCGAGCGCTCTCCCAGAACGCGAGATGGGTCGCGTCGAGCTCGGCGAAGGAAACCTGGGGGGAGACGGGGTCGAACATGGCCTCGCGGCATACCACGCCAAGGCGCGATTTCCACCGGGAGCTGCTGGTTTGAGAACTGGCGGGGCTCCTGATAGACCCCCGCCCATGGCTGAGTTGATCGACGGGAAGGCCCTTGCCAAAGAGGTGCGGGCAGAGGTCAGGGCGAGGGCGGAAGCGTTCAGGGCAACGCACAACCGAGCGCCCGGTTTGCACGTGGTGCTGGTCGGGGAGGATCCCGCGTCTCAGGTGTACGTCCGCAACAAGGAGCGCGCGGCCGCCAAAGCCGGGATCGACGGGCGCGTCCACCGGCTACCCGCGGAAACGTCCGAGGCCGATCTCCTCGCGCTGATCTTCGAGCTCAACGGCGACGATCACATCGACGGGATTCTCGTCCAGCTGCCCCTGCCGGACCATCTGCACGACCAGATCATCGTCGATGCCATCGACCCAGCGAAAGACGTCGATGGCCTCCATCCCTTCAATGCGGGGCTCCTGGTAGTCGGCCGTAAAGGGCTGCGCCCATGCACGCCGAGTGGCTGCATCAAGATGCTCGCGCACGTCTGCGGCGACCCCAAGGGGAAACGCGCGTTGGTCCTCGGCCGAAGCACGTTGGTCGGCAAGCCGATCGCTCTGATGCTCCTCGAGACGCACGCCACCGTGACGATCGCGCACTCGCGCACGGAGAACCTAGCCGACCGAGTCCGGGAGGCGG
>QMMB01000518.1 GCA_003647035.1 Deltaproteobacteria bacterium
ACACCGCGATGCGTTTCGGCGTCGCGCGCACGATGCCGACCTCGCTATGACGCTGCTGCCCGCGCTCGCAACAGGCAGTCGAGCAGAAGTACTGACGACGTCCGTCGCTCACGCTCATCTGGTACGGGAACTCGATCTCGAACGTAGCGCCGCAGGTGTCACAGGCGCGAACGCCGTCCTCCCCTAGGAGCAGCTTCTGCTGACACCCCGTCGAACATATATACACGTACTGCCCGTTCTCCTCGCGAACCTGATAGCGAAAGCGCGCCTCGAAGATCCTCTCGCACACATGACAAGTCGACTGCATTACCACTCCCTCGAGTTATCGAAGTACTTCCTGAAGTGGTTCAACCAGAACGCCGTGGCCGGGTCAAAAAATCGGACCGCGATCTGTGCGACTACACGTCGAGCTCGACGGCCTCGGCTTGGGGCGCCTCTTCCATGATGAACCGGTAGCGGGCTGCAGGGTCCTTGCCCATGAGCTCGCTGAAGACGCGGTCGGCCTCGAGCTCACCCTCGACCACCACCCGCAGCGCCCTTCGGCGATTCTTGTCGAGCGTGGTCTCCCGGAGCTCTGCCGCTGTCATTTCGCCAAGGCCCTTGAAACGACTGATGTCGACCTTCGCGTTGCTGGCCGCGCCGGCAATGATGCGGTCCCGCTCTTCATCGTCGAGCGCCCAATGCACTTCCTTGCCAATGTCGATGCGATAAAGAGGGGGTTGCGCCAGAAAGATGTGCCCCGCCTTTACGAGCCCGGGCAGCATGCGGAAGAAGAACGTGAGCAACAGGGTCGCGATATGATGACCGTCACTGTCCGCATCCATCAACAGAAATACACGGCCGTATCGCAGCTTCGAAATATCGAAATCTTTCCCAATCCCGCACCCGAGTGCGCTCACGACATCTTGGAGCTCGCGATTACCGAGGATCTGCGCCTGCGTCGCGCGCTCCGCGTTCAACACTTTGCCCCGAAGCGGCAAGATGGCCTGCGTCTTGCGGTCGCGCCCCTGCTTCGCGTTGCCACCCGCGCTGTCCCCTTCGACGAGGAACAGCTCGCTGTCATCGGGGTTGGTGCTCGAGCAGTCCGCGAGCTTTCCGGGGAGGTTCAACCGATGACTGATCGCGGTCTTCCGCGACACCTGCTGGCTCGCTGCGCGGCTGGCAGCCCTCGCGCGCGATGAGATGATCACACGCGCGATGATCGACTCCGCCGAAGTCTTGTTGTTGAGCAACCACTGCTCGAATGCCGTTCGCACCGACGTCTCGATCTGCGCCGTGATCTCGGGATTGTTGAGCCGATCTTTCGACTGCCCTTGGAACTGCGGTTCCTCCACGTACACGCTCACTAGGGCCACGAGCCCTTCACGGATGTCGTCCGCAGTGACCTTCACGCCCTTGGGCGTGAGCTTGTGAGTGTCCATGTGGTTGCGGATGGCCTTCGACAACCCCTGCTTGAAACCGTTCTCATGCGTGCCGCCAGACCCTGTCGGAATCCCGTTCGCGTAGGATCGGATCAGCTCATCGGTGGCTTCGGTCCAACGCAGCGCAACCTCGAGCCGCGGCTCACTGTCGTTGTCGGCGGTGAACGCCTCTGGGTGCACCGATGGCTTTCCGCGCTCGACTACCAGCTTGTCGAGGAAGTCGACGATCCCGCCAGGGTGCTCGAACTCCTGACGCTCACCGGTCTTCCCGTCGACGAACACGATCTTGAGACCTCGATGAAGATAGCTCTTCGCCTCCAGACGCTCGACGACCCGTTTCGAGTCGAAGGCTGCGCGTTTCCCGAAGATGTCAGCGTCAGGTCGAAAATGAATGGAGGTGCCGCGCTTGCTGGTCTTCCCGCCCCGCTTGAGCTTCGCGCTTGCCTTCCCGCGCTTGTAGGGCTGCGAGTAGGTCTTGCCCCCGCGCCAAACCGTGGCCGTCAGATCGGACGATAGTGCATTCACAACCGATGCCCCGACGCCGTGAAGACCGCCCGCCACTTGATAGCTCGTCCCCTCGAACTTTCCGCCGGCGTGCAGGGTCGTGAGGATCAGCTCGAGTGCGGACTTCTTGAACTTTGGGTGGGTATCGACAGGAATGCCGCGACCGTTGTCGGTAACGGTGGCGCCGCGGTGATCGGCATCGAGCTCCACCTCGATGCGCGACGCGTGCCCGTTGATGGCTTCGTCGACCGAGTTGTCGAGGATCTCCCACAGCAGGTGGTGGTAGCCGTGAGCGTCGGTGCCCCCGATGTACATCGCGGGCCGCTTGCGCACCGGCTCGAGCCCCTCGAGAACATCGATGTCCTTGGCCGTGTACGCCACTAGTCCTCCGCAAAGATGGGAATCTCAGGTTCTTGGTAGACTTCGCCTTCGACGGCCCCGCGCGTGAAGAGCTGAAAGCCCTTTCCGCCGCGCGACACGACCTCGTACTTGCGAAGCGTGATTCGATAGTCACTTCCGCCCTCGCGCTTGGCAATCAGAACGTCATCGTCGTAGGACAACACACGTGCCGCCAGGACTTCGTCATCTTTTTGCAGCTTGATCAGCATGACTCCGCGTCCCGCGCCGGCGAGTAGCGATACATCCTCCGCCTCGCAGACGAGTGCCCGGCGCTGCTTCGTCACGCAGGTGAGGCAGTCCTCTTCGAAGACCGGCGCCACGTAGATCACCTCGTCGCCCTGCTTCGGCCGGGTGAACTTGCGGCCCGAGCGCGTGGAAGGCTCCCGATGGCCGCGAAGCGAGAAGCGCAACGCGAGCCCCCCCCGCGTGACGGCGACGGCATACGGCGGCTCCGGTTCCCCGCACTCTCC
>QMMB01000519.1 GCA_003647035.1 Deltaproteobacteria bacterium
CGCCATCAGCACCAGCGCAATGTGCCGCTGCTCATCGTTGCGGCGCACCCGCTGGAGCAGCCGATCGAGCGCAACGGTTGCGGTGGGTCGCGCATCCTCTTCCTGCATGCGCTGGCACAGGATCGAGAGACCGCGCACGTGCCGAAACCTCCGTGCCGAGCTGAGCAACAACAGCAAACCGAGCCCCCCGCCGATGACGCCGGCAAGTTGCCCGACCTCGGCGCGGGGCATGGACGTCGCGCGAAGGGCAAAGAATGAGACGACTCCGACGACGAGCACCGTCAGCGCGGACCCTGCGAACGAGCGTAACACCGTCGCGATCGACAGCAGGCTGAAGGGCACTCCCCAGAGCCACCCGCGAATGACTGGAGCCCCCAATCCGACGAGCACCGCTGCGATGAGCGTAGGCGTCACTGACTACGGGGTGCTTTCGGAGCGATAGGCGTAGTAGTGCTTGAGGACCCGGCGTACGTAGCGCTGCGTCTCTTTGTACGGAGGGATGCCCTTGTACTTCTCCACCGCGCCTTCGCCGGCGTTGTAGGCAGCCACCGTCAGCACCAGGTCTCCCTTGAAGCGATTGGCCAAGATTCGAAGGTAGCGCGCGCCACCGTGGATGTTCTGGCGTGCATCGAAAGGGTCCGACACTCCCATCGACCGCGCGGTCCGCGGCATGAGCTGCATCAGGCCCATTGCGCCCGCCCGGCTCACCACGGTGGGATTGAAGTCGCTCTCGACGCGCATGACGGCGCGAATGAACGACTCGGGGAGCTGGTAGAGCCTGGCAGCTTCGCTGATGAGGGTGTTGTAACGGCTGTAGCGAGCCGGGTCTCTCGGGCGACTGGCGCTCGACGAGCTCGTTCCCGAGCCCTTCTTCTTGGCGCTCGACGTCGGTTTGGACTTCTTGCTGCTGCGCACGACGAGCTGGCACCTGCGACCCGGTTCCTTGATGTTCGTGTAGTGCTGCGTGCCGTCGGCGCGCTTGCAGCGGTAGATGTCCGCGTGGGCGGGCGCCGCCGTGCCCACGATCAGGCCCGCCACGCCCACTACCGTCAACACCCACGAAACCATAGTTCGGAAGTGTATCCCCGGGTGCGGAGTCACGCCAAAAGGCGCCTCTCGAGCTTGCCATCGTCGCGCTTCTGCGCATGATGTGCCGTCCGATGGCAACTCTTAGTTTTTTCGAAGGCCCCGAAAAGAAGCTGGAGGTCGTCGTGACTCCAGGCTTCCGGCCCTTGCGGTCCTTGGGAGATGAAGCGTGGCACAGCATCGTCGCCGCCGCTGGGGCCAAGGTGCTTTCCGTCCTTCGCACCGAGCACTGCGACGCGTATCTTCTTTCCGAGTCCAGCCTGTTCGTGTTCGACGATTGGTTCGTCCTGATCACTTGTGGCCGCACGACCTTGGTCGACGCGGTGCCTCAGATCCTTCAGTCGATTCCGGAAGAGTCGATCGCGTTCCTCGTGTACGAGCGAAAGAGTGAGCACTTCCCAGAACATCAATCGACCACGTTTCATGAGGATGCTCGGCGGCTCGACGCGATGCTCCCTGGGCGTGCACTCCGCTTCGGTGACGATCGCGGCCGCTCCATCCAAATGTTCCATACCACCCGTCCGTACACCCCCGAGACCAACGACCCGACTCTCGAGGTGCTGATGCACTCGGTCGACGAGGACGTCGCCCACCGGTTCAACGGGACCCAAGCGGTCGACGGCGGGGCGCTTGCGATTTCGTCTGGGCTTGCTGGCATTCTTCAGGGGTTCACTACCTCTGAACATGTCTTCGACCCCCCCGGATATTCCCTCAATGCGGTGAAGGGAGAGGAATACTACGCATTTCATATCACTCCGCAGGAGAAAGGGAGCTACGTAAGCTTCGAAACCAACTACGATTTTCGCGGGCACCTCGGTAGCTTGGTGGGCTCGATCGTCGAGTTCTTCAGACCCCGTGCCGTCGACGTCGTGACCTTTCTGCCCGAGGCGGAGCCGACCCTATTGGTTGCCGGCTACGATCTCGGACAGCGTGTTGTGCACACCTTGGGGGGCTACAGCGTGAGCTATTTCCAGTTCACGGTGTAGACTGCGCTGTCCATGCGAGCGGAAAGTGACTACCTGGTGCTGGGTAGCGGAGTGGCTGGGTTGAGCTTCGCGCTCGAAGCGGCACGTCACAGCCGTGTAGTGATGGTCACGAAGCGGGGCAGCGCGGACTCCGCGACCAACTGGGCCCAGGGCGGCATCGCCGCGGTGCTCGACCCATCCGACTCGTTCGAGGCCCACGTCAACGATACCATCGGCACGGGCGGTGGGCTGTCCCACCGTGAAGTCGTCGAGATGGTCGTCCGCGATGGGCCCGGGCGCATCAAAGAGCTGATGGACCTCGGGGCGCAGTTCAGCCGCGGCGAGGAAGGGCTCTCCCTGGACCTCACCAGAGAAGGTGGTCACAGCGCTCGACGAGTCGTGCATGCGGGCGACATTACCGGCGAAGAGGTCCAACGCGTGCTTCTGCGGGCAGCGGCCGCCTCTCCCAACATCGAGATCATGGAAGATCACATGGCCATCGATCTCGTCGAGGCCTCGAAGTTCGGAGGCCCTCGCCAGATCGTGGGCGCATACGTGCTCGACGAGACGACGGGACTGGTGAAGACCTACCTAGCCCGCGCGATTGTTCTGGCCACGGGAGGTGCAGGCAAGGTGTACCTCTATACGTCGAACCCCGACGTCGCGACGGGTGACGGTATTGCGATGGCGTACCGCGCGGGTGCGGAGCTTGCGAACATGGAGTTCTTTCAGTTTCATCCGA
>QMMB01000520.1 GCA_003647035.1 Deltaproteobacteria bacterium
CCTCGACCCCCTCGCGTACGAGCGCTTCCCAGATGATTTGGGCTCCGGAAAGCGATTCGCCGAGGCGATTCTCGAGCTTGGGATTGGCGGGTGTCACGGGGTTCTCCTTACTCCCTGGCTGGCTCCAAGTAGTGGATTCGAGGCGGCATTCAAGCAGTGCGTATCCAACAAAAAAGGTGCCGGGTCGAACGCCGACCGGGCACCTTGATTGCGGGCAAACTCCGGCATGCCGAACGCCTGCCGGTTTGTTGAAGTTTTATGCTGTGAGTGTGTTCTCATGGGCTTCGGTCAAACAAAAAAGGCCCCCGCATGCTCGATGCGGAGGCCAGAAACTGAGTGGGTTGGGTGTGAGTGGTTCTGGTCCCCGCCTATGCCTGCGTAACTAGCAGGAGGCTAATAATGAGGCCGACTACAACTACAACTCCGCCGATCAGACTCGCGCGATGCGCGTCAACTGGGGCAGCCATAGCAGTCGGATAACGAACCATTACCCGGTCATTCTGCTACCAAGCCCCTCCACCGTCAAGCGGGACGCGGTGTCGCCGCGCCCCCTTGTGTCAGAAGAGCTCTAGTTTCACATAGTTGAGGCCCGGGAGGCTGTCCCCGTTGAGCTCGAGGGCTAGTTGGGCCTGGTGGCAGTAGGGGTCCGGCGCGTTGGCGGGGATGTTGAGCTCGGTGGCGATCACCCGTCGGGTGGCTGACAGGTAGACCACGTCGATGGGGAAGGGGACGCCGGCGTTGGTGATGCACACTCGGGTCTCCTTGGGGAACACCAGGAGGAGCGCTTCGTTCGCGGCGAGGGGGCCATGGAGGCGGAGGCCTTCTTGCCGCTCGTATTCGGTTTCGGCCAGCGTGATTTCTAGCTCGAGTTGTACCTTGCCGTCGTCGTCGAGGAGGCGGGCGCGTGGCGTGGGCTGACTATCGGAGCAGCCGAGCATCCCCGCTAGCAACAACAGCCCGGTGATCGCTTTGCTCATAGCGACCTCAGGAAGGCGAGCAGGGCCTCTCGCTCGTCGGCGCGAAGCTTGGAGAGCTCTTCCCGGGCCGTGGTCGCTTCGCCGGCGTGCTTTGCGATCGCGTCTTCGATCGTGCTCGCGCGGCCGTCGTGCAGGTAGGGTGCGGTTCGACCGAGGCCCCATAGGGGCGGCGTGCGGAAGTCGTGAATCCCCGCGTCTCCTTCTTCGATGCCGAGGGCGCTCGGTTCCGCGACATCGTGAAGCAGTAAGTCCGTGTACGCATGAACGTCGTCCCCGTCGCTCGTCCGCAGAAACGGAACGTGGCAACCGCCGCATCCGACCAGGTTGAAGATCTCCTCGCCCCGATCCTCGAGTATGGGGTCTACGCGGCTTCTCGGCGGCGGTGCGAGGAGCGCGATGAACCCCGTGATGCCGTCGATGGTAGTCTCGTCGGCTTCGGGGTCCGCCGCTTCGTCATCGTCTTCGGCGCTGCCGAACGACAGGCCCGGCTCGCTCGGAACCGTCAACCCCAGCTCACCGCTGAGCGCGTCCCGTACGAAGTCACGGACCGATGGCACGTTGGCCTTCCAGCCGAATCGACCGAGGCGCCCATCCTCGAGCACGTGCGCACGTCCGGCAATGCCGTCGTCGTCGTCGTCGCGGGGATCGGCGAGCGCTTCAATCGCCTCACGCGGAATCCGTTCGAGTAGGCCCAAGCCAAGCGTTGATGGAGTTTGTCGCGGTTCGAAGAAGTTGGCGTCTGCATCGGCTTCAGGCCGAGCGCCGGTAACGGCGTGACGGGGAAGCGCAGTCCCATCGCCGGGCACGGTGAACGTGAATCCGGTGAAGCTCCCTTGCCGCATGGCATCGACGCCCGACGGCCCCGCGCCGCCGATGACCGGGTCGAAATGACACGAGCGGCACGCGTCGCCGTTGAAGAGTGGACCGACGCCGTCTGCAAAGCCGACGTCGGGATCGAAGAGGACGCGGCCCTGCTCGAACAGAGCGAGTTGCGCGGCATCCAGCCCAGCCACAGGCGCTCCATACTCGCCCGCGGCCGGAATATCGGCGTCGGGGGGCAGTAGGCCTTCGGTCGACTGTGCGTAGCCCCCAAGCGACTCCAAGAATGCGATCAAATCCTCCCGATCGCCGGGCGCGAGGGCCACGTACGCATCTCGAATCGGGGCCGCCTCCCCACCGTGCCATCGGATCGCTTCATCGATCGTGGGCGAGCGCCCGTCGTGCAGGTACGGGCTCGCGGCGGCGATGCCCCAAAGTGGTTGCGTGCGGAACTCGCGGCCAGTCGAGTCTTGCATGGGGAACCCGTCGGCCAGTTCGTCCCCCATGTCATGGAGCAGCAGATCGGTGTACGCAGGGATGGCTCCGCGCGGGCCACGCAACGAGGACAGATGGCATTTCTCGCACCCGATCTCGTTGAACACCTCCTCCCCGCGCTCGGTCTGCGCCGTCGGCTCATCAGGCGCGGGCGCGGCCAAGAGTAGCGTAAAGCACACCAAGTCGAACAGATCGGACTCGGAGAGCTCCGGGTCAGGCGCTTCGTCGAGGTCTACCGTCGGCTCGTCTGGAATTACCGCCTGAGCCGCCACGATGGCCCCCACTCCACCGTTCCCGCCGAGCGCGATAGACACCGGCGCGCCCTTCAGCGTGGGCAGCTCCGCTCGCCGTGCCGCGGATAGCGGGTCCGAAGTGATCCCCATGTGATTGAAGATCGGGCCGCGAACGAAAAGCTCGATCCTCGAGGTTTGTGCCTTCCGCCCGAAGCGTCCCACGAACATGCCATCGTAATTCACCCGGCCGCTAATTCCGTCCCGGTCC
>QMMB01000521.1 GCA_003647035.1 Deltaproteobacteria bacterium
CGGCCGTTTCACGGAGCCGGACGCCCACCGCTCGGCCGTCGTCGATCAAGACTTCGTCGACAGGAGAGCTGGTACGAATCACCGTCCCGTGGTGCACCGCACACCGGAGGATCGAGTGGAAGTACCCGTGCATGCCGCCGCGCGGGGTACTGATCCTGCCCAGGTTGGGCAGCGTCGTCAGGTGCACCGCCAGGATCGCGGGGATCGCCACGCCTTCCCAGTGACCGGCGGCCCCTGAAGCCCAAGCCGCAAAGGCCATTGCGGTCTTGAAGTGCTCGGTCTCCAGGTGTTCGTCCATGATGTCGAACATCGTTCCCTGGCGCAGCTCGGGCGACCAAAGCTCGGGCTGGTACTTCTTGTACACCTGCATGTACGGGGTGTTCTCGTCGGTGACTTCGACGTCGGCCGGATGCGGAGGACACCAAAACGCCGCGCGCATGAGCTCCTTGGTGTAGTTGGTCTCGCTCATCATCCCGGCGAGCGTGGCCCAACCGAGTTGGTCCTCCTCAGTGATCGGCCGCCACCCGTCCGTACAGGCCATGCCTGCGGTGTTCATCTCCAAGGGATCGGTCGGGTTCCAATCCATGCGAAAGCCATACTTGTGCAGCTCGAGCTGCTCGAAACCGGGTGCAGGCGACGCGTACATCAACGCGGCGTGCGGATAGATGCGAACGCCCGACAAGGGTTCCGCGCTCTCGCAGGCGCCGCCGGATTCGGTGCGCTCCTCCAAAACGCAGACACTCAGTCCGCATTTCGCGAGGTACGCCGCCGTCGTCATCCCGTTGGGACCACCCCCGACGATGACAATGTCGAACCGCTCATCTCTCGCCATGTGTTCGCTCCCTTTTCAGAGATCCCGCAGAACTTCCAGAGATCGAGCGAGACGCCAACGGGGCGCATCCCCGACCTTTAACAATCGTAGAGTATGCTCTATGTTTAGAGCAAGAACTATTTTTGGAGTATAATCCAACATTGTAGTCCCCTCCAGCATCCTACCAAACGGCATCCCCCCGCTGCTGGTGGTACTGCTCCACCGCATCGGCGACGTTCATCCCGGAATCGATCGCTTGTTGCGTGCCTACGCCAACGCCCCCAGCGTCAGTACCCACGAAGAACAGGCCCTCGATCGGGGCCTTGATCGACGGTTTCGTCGAACCGCACTGGCCGACGATCTGGGCGAGGCCGATGGTTTCTCCGCCCGCCCCCGCCACCGCCGAGTCCCGGGCAGCGCTCGACACGTTGCGCGTCGTGTAGAAGTCCTTGTTCTCGATCGCTGCCTCTAGCTCCGGGAATACGCCAAACGCCGCTTCTTCGCCGGCACTCGCCCAGGCCTGCAGCTCCTCTTGCGAAAGGTCGGGGTCCGGCGGACAGAAACATCCCGTCATCAGCATCTGTTTACCCTCCGGTGCGGCGTTGGGATCGTAGTTCGAAGGCACTTCGAAATACAGCACGCCCTCTCTCGATCCCTTGCCCGCAGCCGCTTCATCGAGCCGTTTCTGGGTCCATGGGCCGTCGTCGGAGAAGACCACCCCAAAGGGAGCATCGGTCACCGGTTTGCTGAGAAAGTAGCGGTAGCCAATCAAGGAATAGGACGGCTCGAGCTCTCGAACGTGTTTCGTGAAGTCCTGATCGAAGTGTTCCTCACCGACGAGCTTGAGCACCGTGGGTTGCAGGCCCGCGTTGCTGATGACGATCGGCGCCTTGAACTGGCCCTTGTCGGTTTCAATGCCCGCTACCTTCCCATCCTCGATGATCACCCGACGCACCCGAGTGCCCATCATCACGTCGCTGCCATACCGTCGCACGGCCTCACAGAAGGCCTCGGCCAACTTGCCAAAGCCTCCTTCGCAAAAGACCCCACCACCACGGATGAATATGCCTTGTAGGGAGACGATCGCTTCGGCCGCATCCAGCTTCTCGACAGGCACCATGAACAAGCCATCGCAGAGGCTCACGATGAAGGCGTAGAGAGAGAGCGGTAACTCGGCGGCGGTTATCCAATCGCCGAAGCTCTGGCCATCCAGCTTGGCGACGTCCTCGGGCTCCATCAAAGCCATGTTGGTGAAGAACTCCAGTGGCCGCTCCTGCTGCTCCTCGGGGATCCCTAGCCACTTGAAGATGATCTCCGGGTCGAGGTGATCGGTCTCCGCTTCGGGCATCCGGCTATAGGTTCCGGCGGGACTCTTGTAGAAACTGCCCTGAGTGCCTGGAATCGCGAGCGTCGCCAAATCTGCCACCCCTAGCTCGTCGAGCATTCGCTGATAGACATTGTCCACCACCGGCGAACCGATCACGACCCAAGGGGTATAGGTGAAGCCGTTTTTCGATAGGCTCATCGCCTTGCCGCCCGCGTTGGCATTCTTGTCCAACAGCAAGACCTTCAAGCCGCGCTTAGCTAAGAGCCCTGCGCAAGAGCTGCCGCCAAAGCCGGCGCCGATGATGATCACGTCGTATGAGTTGTCTGCCATCTGTACCCTCGCGCTTTCCTATTCCTCAGGCTCAGTCTTGATGTAGCGATCCATTTCTGTTGGCGGGGATTTTGCCTTCCTCGGGAATGTAGTAGGGCGACGCGTACCACCAGCCGCCGGGCTCCGCGACTCCGTCTTCGATCAAGATGTGCATGAGGTTGTAGGGGATCGCCATCAAGCACAGCGCGCCGGGATGTCCCGAGGTCTGATGCGCGTGGTACAGGTTATCGATCGGCGACCGGTAACGCGCGAGCTCCGGAGTCGGTCGATTCGTCCAAAGCTGATCTTCGGAGTGGCGACTCCCGCACCAG
>QMMB01000522.1 GCA_003647035.1 Deltaproteobacteria bacterium
ATCTCGGTGGTCATCGCGCTCTTAGAACGACACGTGACCATGAGCGCGGCGAACACCGGCCCGACCTCTCGGGCCAACGCCAGCCCGATGACCGCCCCACTTTGGGTCTCGCCACCAAAGTCGCGGAAGCGGTCGACGAGCTGTAGCGCCAGCACGGCCCCCACGAAGAACGCGGTAAGCGAGATGAGAAAAATCGAGCCGACGCCGATGAACTCCATCGACTCGACGAAGAGCCGAGCACGGTACGGTGGTCGGATGCCCCAAAAGAACGCCTCCCATAGGAGCTTGAACAGCGCGCCAATTTCAATGAACGGCGACAGAAGAACCTTGACGAGCCACTCGCCGGCATGGCGCCCTGCCGCGCGTACTTTCGACGGTTTTTCCTCGGTCGCGGACGCGGTGGCGGCGGCGTCAGGCACGAGCCTTCATAGCACGGTTCGGAGCCGAAACGTCAGCCATTCAGATAGACGCGAGGGACTCGGCGCGACACGTTGGTCAGCACCTCGTACGGGATGGTTCCGGCAGCCTTCGCAAGATCGCGCGCATCGAGGACCGCACCGTCTTGCTCCCCGAGCAGTAGCGCTTCGTCGCCAATCCCCACGCCAGGAACTCCCGAAACATCGACGGTGGTCAGGTCCATCGCAATGTTTCCGACAATCGGACAGCGGGCACCTCGGATCAACACGTGCCCTCGGTTCGACGCGGAGCGCAGCAATCCATCGCCGTACCCAACCGGAATCGTCGCCAACAGCGTGGTCGACGCGGCTCGGAACGAACGCCCATAGCCCGCCGACTCACCCGACTGGAGCGTCCGCACTCGAAGAACCTCCGTACGCCAACGCAGCGCGGGCCGAAGGGGTGCGTCGATGGTGTCGGAGCCAGGGTAGCCGTAGAGCGCGAGCCCCGGGCGCACCCAGTCGAAGTGGGTCTCAGGATGGCGGAAACAGGCCGCGCTGTTGGCGGCGTGCAAGACGATCGGCTGATGACCAAAGCGCCGAACGAGGCCCTGCGCGCGGGCGAACCCGGCGATCTGCTCTGCCACGTACTCAGGGTCGGCATCGGCCGTCGAAAGGTGAGTCATGAGGCCCACTATGCGAATCGAGGGGAAGCGCCGAAGCTCGCGAAGAAACTCGGTCAGCTCACCGAGCGGGACGCCAAGACGACCCATCCCGGTGTCGACCTTGAGATGAATGTCGATGGGACGGTCGGCGGAGACCGCTTCGAAGGCGCTCGCCTCGGAGAGATCATAAAGGACGGGTGTCAGCCCCGCGGCGATGATGTCGCGGTGAGCGCCACCGCTGATCCCATTGAGGACGAGTATCGCGCGGTCGATTCCGGCATCGCGAAGCTCGATGCCTTCCTCGGCAAGCGCCACCCCGAAGCCATCGACCCCTTCAGCCTGCAGTCGCTGCGCGACAGGAACCACACCGTGCCCGTACGCATCGGCCTTCACGACCGCGAGGACTTTGCACCCTTTCACGGCGCCCCTCACCACGTGCAGGTTGTGTCCGATCGCATCGAGCAACACCTCGGCGCGCGTCGCCCGCAGGGAGGCGTCCGCACTCTGCACGCGCGGCCTCAATGGCCTGGGGGAATCGGATTGCACGGCTTGGAGCTAACGGCTGGCACCGCTGCCGTCAAGCATTGGCGTCCCCACGCTGTATTCTCGCGTGTGGTTACGACGCCGCGCGCCTCGCGGTCCTTCGTCCACTTTTGGTACGGACGTTCGGGCGTGGCCCGTGTTGGTTACATGAGCTCCACGATTCGGCGTGCGATCTCGGCGCCTTGGTCATCCTGCAGGAAGTGACTCGCTTCGGGGAGGCGGGTGTGCGGGAGGCCCTCGGCGCCTGGGATGTTGTTGATCAGACGGTCTTGCGTTGCGCAGCTGCCGATGCTGATGGGGTCGTTGCTGGCCCAAATCGTGAGGAAGGGTTTTTCGAACTGCTTGAGGCTTGCCCAGGCGTTCTGGTTGACGCCGCCGAGTTCGTTGACGAGCGACGGGAAGACGCGCGGGCCGGCCATGTAGATGCGGCTCGGGAAGGGGGCGTCGTAGGCTGCTTCGTCTTCGTTGGGGATGTCGAACCAGGTGGCCGCCTCGACGACCTCGGCCGGATGAAAGGCCTCAGCTTTCATCGAGTACTCCATCCATGCGCCGAAGTCGAAGCCGGTTCCGCCGAGGAGGGCGCACCCGTCGTAGAAAGGCACCTGCTGCGGCGGGGTCAACTGAAAAAACACGAACTGCAGGTCGGGGTCGATCTCGTCGGGGTTCTCGACGCGTGGGTACGGCTCGACGCCCTCGGGAACGACCGGCAGGGTGCCATCGCCGATGACGATGCGCGCGAACCAATCGGGGTTTTCGCCGGCGACGTGGAGGCCGATCACGCTTCCCCAATCTTGAGCGAAGAGGGTGATGTCGCGGAGGCCGAGCGCGTTGATGAACTTGTCGAGTCGGTCGATGTGGCCGAGGTAGGAGTAGTCGGCGATGTCGATGGGCTTGTCGGAGTTGCCCAGGCCGAGGTGGTCCATCGCGACGGCCCGGTAGCCTGCGTCGACGAGGATGGGGATCATCTTGCGGTAGAGAAACGCCCAGGTTGGTTGGCCGTGCAAGAGCAAGACTACCGGGGCGTTCGCCGGGCCTTCGTCGACGTATCCTTGGCGGAGGCCGTCGATCTCGACTGTCTTGAGCTCGTACGCGAAGCCGGGCAGGTGTTCGAAGCAGCCGCGCGGGGTGCGGACGAACTCCACACCATCATCCGTGGTGCGGATGATGGGCTCGGAG
>QMMB01000523.1 GCA_003647035.1 Deltaproteobacteria bacterium
CTCTGCCTCTGCCCCTGCCTCTGCCTCTGCCCTTGCCTCTGCCTCTGCCCCTGTCCCCGCCGGAGCCTCAGGTTCGGCGCCATGTGACGGCTCCTCGACGGGGGGTGGTGGTGCACCGCCCCCTTCCTGCTCGTCCGCGGCCGTCGGTGCGACGGATGCAGGAGAGTCGGGCTCCGACTCAGTTGATTCGATTCCACCAGGCCCGATCACGAAGGTCTCTTCGTCTTCGGGTTCCTGGGGACGATACGCGCCAATCGGTGAGCGCGGGACGTGGTCGGGTGGCGGCTCGAGCTCCGCCGCCAGTGCGAGCCTCATCTGCTCTTCTACGGTGTCGATCTCGTTGACGATTTCCGAAACGAGGCCTCGCGTTCGCGAATAATCGATGTGGGGCTCGAACTTGTCCTTGCCGAACACGAAGTAGCGGTCGATCATCTGCTGCCGCTCTTGCATCTTGCGCTCGAAGATCTCTCGAAGGTCACCCGGGTCGCGAATGATGTACGGCGTGAGAATGAGCAGCAGGTTCGTCTTCCGCTTGGTCTTGCTGGTTTTGCGGAAGAGCGCGCCCAAGATTGGGATATCGCCGAGGATGGGAACTTTATCTTCCTTGTTCTGAATCGCGTCACGCATCAGACCACCGATGACGATCGTTTGCTGATCGCGGACCATGACTTCGGTTCGCGCAGTCCGACGGTTGATCGAGACGACACCCAAAGTGCCGGAGGTCGCGCCCTGTTCGGAGATCTCTTCTTCGATCTCGAGTCGGATTTCGTTATTCGCGTTGATATGCGGGGTGACCCGGATAGTGGTGCCGACGTCCTGACGGGCGACGCTTCCGAGACCACCCGCCAGGCCTGCCAGGGCGCCGAGATCCTGTCCGCCTTGTGCGGCTCCGGCCAACGCTCCCAAGCTGCCCGCACCCGCGAATGTGCCGGGTGCAACGCCGTTGGTCTGCAGTGGGATGTTTTCACCGACGCTGATCTCCGCCTCCGTGTTGTCCATCGCGATGATGTGTGGCGTTGAGAGCACGTCCGCATCGCCCGAAGACGCCAGCGCCGTCACCACGACGCCGAAGCCGGGAACCGAGAAGCCGACGAGCTGCTGCGAGTTTTCAATCGTCGGCCCTCGAATACCGAGCGCCAAGCCAGTGAGGTTGTTCTGTGTGATGTCGATGGAGGACGGAGCGTTGAAACCGAACAAGGAGAGGGAGCCGTCGGTGGGGAAGTCCCCCGCGCCTCCGTGGAACGCGAAGCCGAGGTCCGAGGACCGCTCGACACCGAGCTCCATGACGACTGCCTCGATGAATACCTGCTTCCGCGGTGCATCGAGACGTTCGATCACACGCTTTAGCGCGGTGTAGTCGTGAAGCGACGCGGTGATGACTAGCGCGTTTGCGGGTTCGTACGCCGTGACAGCCACGGTGCCTTCGAAGAGCGAGGCGGTTGCGACCGGCGCACTGGCGCGCTGAGCCTGGCCCCGCGCCCCCGGCCTGGCAGCGGGGCGTGGCCCCGCAGCGCCGACGAGGGCTGTCAGGGCGCTTGCGATGTCTGTGGCGGCACCATGCTGTACGTAGTGCACGTGAATACGGCCCTCGCCTTCGAGCGCCACGTCGAGCTGACGGATCATCTCGAGGATGCGCAGGTAGGAGCGTTCCGTCGAGATGATGATTAGCGAGTTCGTGCGTTCGTCTGCGATGATGTTCCGGATGGTCGGCTCTGCCGTACCGGTGCCCAGCACCTTCGGCGCCGCGGCTCCTTTTTTCGCCGAGGTTCGCGATGGTGTTTTGGGTTTGGTAACTCCTGTGTCGACCGCGAAGATCTCCAGCAGCTTAGTGGCGAGCTCCGACGCGTTTGCGTGGTGAATCGGCTCGATCCACGTCTGCGTGCCACTACGTGGGAGGTCGAGTAGACTGATTAGACGGAGCATACGACGGATCTGGGCTCCGGTATCAGTCATGATCAGCATGTTGGTCGGGGCGTACGACGTGATGTTTGCCGTCCGGGACGCGAAACGTGCGAGCAGGATGGTGACATCTTCGGCGGTGACGTGCTCCAAGTGGTGAATGCGCGTGACGAAACGGTCGGTAGCCGGGACGGCGCTTCCATTTTCGTACAGTGGAAGCGTCTGCCGCTCGATCTGTGTCGATTCTAGGATCTTGAGGTACCGACCCGCCGGTACAACCGTAAATCCGTTTACTTCGAGCACCGACAAGAACGCCTGGTACGCCTCCGCCACCGTGACCTTGGTCGGCGCAAACACCGTTGCTTTGATTGCGCGAAGCTTCGTTGGCAGGATGAACCGGCGCCCGGTCATATTCGAGATCAGGCGAACTAAGTCGGGGAGCTCCGCGTTCTCGAGGTTGAACGTCACCCGGGTGCGCGGGGACATCGGCTTGAATTCCACACCGGTCTCGAACTGTGGCAGCTCGTTCTCGAGCTCCTCGGGTTCTTCCGCGGGGACATCGGCCTTCGGGTCGATTCGAGGTACCGGTCGAAGAGGCACCGGCGAGCTAGGAAGCCGTGTAGGCGGGGTTGCCGGTTTCGCTTCGTCTCGCTGGGCTGTCGCCTCGTGTCCCGTGCTCAGCAACAGAGAGCCGACGACCAAGCAAATGATCTTTATTCTAGAAGTCACGATTCATTCCCCGCCTGCATTTCCTAGGTGGCGTCTCATTCAATGTTGTACTCGATGGTCATTTCGTTGTTCTGCCGCTTGATCGCGAGTGTCAGCTTGTTGGCGGTCCTCAAGACCGAATACGCTTCGAGTGCGGTGTCTGGGCTC
>QMMB01000524.1 GCA_003647035.1 Deltaproteobacteria bacterium
CATCAATGCACCTGTCGACAAGATCTTTGCGTACGTCACCGACCCCATGAAGCTCGCCGAGTGGATGGTAGGCATCACGGACGTGAAGGACGTAACCGGCTCTGGTGTCGGCCAGCATTATCACTGGACCTACAAGATGGTTGGGATTCCGCTGCATGGGGAGAGCACGTTTACCGAGCACGTCCCCAATGTGCGCGCCGTCACGGAGGGCAAGGGAGGTGTCACCAGCGTTTTCACGTTCACCTTCGCGCCGCATGAGGGCGGAACGAAGGTGGGCCTCGACATCGACTACACCATCCCCATTCCCGTACTGGGGAAGCTGGCCGAGAAGCTCGTCCTCAAGCGGAACCAAAGGGACATGGATATGTCGATGGAGAACCTCAAGGACCATATGGAGGGCTAGAGCGAGCGAATCGGGTGGCCGCTATTGGCCGACCGGTTCGAAGGCGAACTTCTGGCCGCCGCCTGCGGCTTCAGCCATCGCGCCCTTGATCGGTAAAACCATGATGGCAACGCCGTCTTTGTACTTGGACGCAGCGGCTGCGCCCTTCTTGCCACCAATGGCGGTGGCGGCGGCCGTTCCTTCGAACCGATTGGCCTTGAAGCGATCCAATGCCTTCTTGTTCTTGAAGAGGATGACCTCGGCGTAGGTTTGGCCGCCGACCTGGGCGCCTACGGTGGTCTGCGTCATCTTCGCGTGGCCGATGAGCTTGCCCTTCTTGTACACCTCGCCTGCTCCGTGCGACGCCCCGACGATGAAACCGCCCTTCCCTACTGACGGAAAGATCGCATAGGCGTACGCCTTCTTGAGGGTCTTGTTGAAGGTTTTGTCTTTGGCCTGCCAGTCCTTCCTGACCTGCACGACCATCTCGGCGATTTCGCCTTTGTCTTTGTTCCTGCGCGCGGAGGCGTCGGTGCTGATGCCGAGCAGGAGAACCGGAACGATTAGTGCGAGACGCAGCGCCGTGACCATGAAGCCTCCTCTATGGTTGTTCGCGCGAGCGCGACAAACTGCTTCTAACAGCGTTCAAGCGGGCTTGGCTAGCCGCAACATCTGAACGCCAAGCAGCCTCGCCGTAGTCGCGGAATCTGCTATCGAGTACCCAAGGATTTGAGGTTTATGACTAACTTAATTGGCCTAGTTCGCAGCAATCACCACCCGTTGACAGCCTTTATCTTACTTGCCTCGATAGGCTGCGAGTCCACGTCGCCCTCCACAGGAGGCCCCATGGAAGAGGTGCCCGCATCGGTCACGAGCTGGGCCCCCGAGGGCCCGCGGACCGTCGGCGACTATGAACACGACGTCATCCCAGTGCCCGACGCCTTTCGCACAATGCATGGTGGGCCCAACAACAGCGACAACCTGTGGATCGCCCTCGCACCGAGGATGGAGCTCGACTGGGTGGCGGAGAGCGCTTTCTATATTCCGGAAGGGCCGACGTACGACAACCAGGGCAACCTCTACTTCAGCCCTTTGTTCCCGCAAGAAGACGTTTCACTCGTCTCGCTCAACCAGGCAACGGGGGAACGCAACTGGGCGATACCAGGCAACGGAAGCAATGCGGGCAGCGGCGGGGTCCTGATCCTCAACGACCCGGACAACACCGGCGAGCAAATCATCTATCACGCGACCTTCACCAACGCGATGGCCGTCAAGCCAGACGGCACCGTCATCTGGGAGAAGCCCACGGGCTTGACTCTGCCTCCAGTCGTGCCGGGAGAGCGCTCGCCCACCCACTCCTTCGGCTTCAACTACCACCCACGCACCGACTCCGTCGTCGGGGTCACCCTGGGCGGGGACATTTTCGCGTTCAACCGGCTGACGGGTGAACAGGTCGCGCCGAACGCGAAGGTCCCAGGTGCCCCAGCCGTGAGCGTCGACCTCCCCCTCCCGCAGTTCGTGGTCGACGCGAGCAATGCGCTTACCGATGAGGTGTTCGGAAAGACCCCGAGCGGCTTGAGCTTCTACGAAACCATTGTCGACGTGATCTTTGGCGGTGGTTCCGTGGTGACCAACTACTTCGCGATCGATCCCAACACGAGCATCATCTATGTAGCGGCGACCGGCGAAGACGCGGACGACGGCACCGAGGACGGGGTCTCCGAGCTCGGCGCCATTTACGCGCTCGACCTCGTCGACGACGGCGAAGGCAACCTCGCGTTCGAGGTGATCCACGGCGCGACCTTCGAAGGCGGCACTGGCTCCACCCCGACGGTGAGCGAAGACGGCGAGCGGGTCTACGTATCGGACAATGTCGGGAACGTCATCGCATACGACAACGAGCTCAACGAGCTTTGGCGCTTCGACGTTGGCTCGGAGATCGCTGCGTCGATCGCCGTCTCGCCAGACAACAGCGAGCTCTACGTCGTCACCCGCCGGGACATCATCAAGCTGATCGACAACGGCGACAGCGCGAGCATGGACTGGGTCTCCACTCTCATCGCGTTCGAAGACGACCCCGAAATCGAGGCGGTCTTCCAGGCGCTGACGCCAACCATCACGGCGAACGGAATCGCCGTCAGTGTCGGCGGCGGGAAGCTGCTCGGCGAGCAGGCCATCATGCTGAGGGTCGGCGTCGGTCTTCTCGATCGAGACACCGGGGTGCTGCGCTTCTTCGCCGAGGGCCGCGAGGAGTCGATTGCCGTGACCAGTGTCGGGCCGAATGGCGCGATCTGCACGGCAAGCTCGCCGGTGCGCCGGGCATCCGGAAAAGCGCTCTATCCGGAGCTCGCCGAGGACGTCATCGGTGGAATCTCCTGCTACAAGCCGGTGC
>QMMB01000525.1 GCA_003647035.1 Deltaproteobacteria bacterium
GAGACGCGTACATCAACGCGGCGTGCGGATAGATGCGAACGCCCGGCAACGGTTCCACACTCTCGCAGGCGCCGCCGGATTCGGTGCGCTCCTCCAAGACGCAAACACTCAGTCCGCAGTTCGCGGGGTACGCCGGCGTCGTCATCCCGTTGGGACCACCCCCGACGATGACAATGTCGAACCGCTCATCTCTCGCCATGTGTCCGCTCCCTTTGCCGAGATTCCGGAGAACTACTCGAGACCGATCGAGCCAGCCCAGGCGCCTTACCGGCCGTTGACAACTGTGAACTATACTTTATGTATAGAGCAAGAACTATTTTTGGAGTCCTGTCCATTCTTGTAATTGACTCCAACATGCGTGCCGGCGCGTATCTGGACCTGGGAGCTGGCCAGGAGGTGGTCGGCACCGTAAGAACGGCAGCGTAAATACCGCATGTACCTCGACTTCACAGCCGCACAGAAGGAGCTCCGGCAGGAGATCCGCGACTACTACCGGACCCTCTTCACCCCTGAGCTTCAGCGCGCCTACGACGCCGAACGCCTGCAGATGGGCGGACCCGTCTTTCGTCAGATCGTAGCGCAGCTGGGCGCGGACCGTTGGCTGGGACTGGGCTGGCCCGAAGAGTACGGCGGCCGGAACATGACGGCTCTCGAACAGTTCATCTTCTGGGACGAAACATGGCGCGCACGGGCGCCGTTGCCGGTGATCAGTGTCAACACCATTGGACCAACGATCATGCAGTTTGGCTCGGCGGCCCAAAAGGAAGAGCTCTTACCCAAGATCCTCCGTGGCGAGCTGTTCTTCGGCGTAGGCTACACCGAACCGGAGGCCGGTACCGATCTCGCCTCGCTGACCACCCGGGCAGAACTGGATGGCGACCACTGGGTCATCAATGGCAGCAAGATCTTCACGACCCACGCCCACGACGCCGACTACATTTGGCTTGCCGCGCGCACCGATCCCGAGAGGCCCAAACACAAAGGCATCTCGATGTTCTTGGTACCCACCGACGCCGAGGGGTTTTCCTGCACTCCGATCTATACGGTCGGCTACGAGCGCACCAACGTGACGTACTACGAGAACGTCCGCATCCCCAAAGAGAACCTCGTCGGAGAGCTCAACGGTGGCTGGCGGCTTCTGACCTCGCAGCTCAACCACGAGCGCATTGCCCTCGCCACTCCGGGCCCGGCGGATCGTGTGCTCAACGAGGTCTGGAGTTGGGCGGCAAAGCTCACGGGGCCCGACGGCCGAGCGATGATCGAACAGCCTTGGGTGCAGCACAATCTGGCGCGGGTCCGCGCGCGTCTCGAAGCGCTCAAGGTGCTCAATTGGCGTTCGGCCTGGAGCCTGACCAACGGCACCCCGCGAATGGAAGAAGCCTCGGCGGTCAAAGTTTTTGGCTCGGAGTTTTTCGTCGAATGCTATCGATTGCTGTTGGAGATCGCCGGTCGTTCAGGGACCGAGCTGACGGGCGAACCCGGCTGCCTTTTCGGTGGGTTGCTAGAGCACGCCTACCGCAGTGCGACAACGCTGACTTTTGGTGGCGGCGTCAACGAGGTGCAACGCGACATCATCGCGACGGTAGGTTTGTCGCTGCCGCGGAGTAGGCGCTAGGCGCGCGTCGAGGGATGCCATGAGCAGAGAAGAGCTAGAGCGCAAAATCCAAACCTTCGTCGGCAAGGCCATCGGCCCGGCGGACGTCGCGCGCGATGCGGTCAGCGAAGCAGCGATCCGACAGTGGTGTGACGCGATGCTCGACAGCAATCCGGTGTATGTCGACCCGGAGGCAGCCCAGGAATCGGTCTTTGGCGGTCTCGTCGCGCCGCCCACCATGCTGCAGGCCTGGACCCTCAAGGGCATCGAAATGGCGCGGTCTGATCCCGACGCACCCAAAGATCTACAGCAGCAGCTACACGCGGTATTCGACGAGTATGGCTATGTCGGCGTGGTCGCGACCAACTGCGACCAGCAATACGATCGCTACCTCAAGCCGGGCGATCGCGTTTCGGCCACCACCGTGATCGAGTCGATCTCCGAACAAAAGGCCACGGGCCTGGGCATCGGCTACTTCATCAACACCCGCCTCAACTTTGTTGATCAGCACGGTGAGCAGGTGGGCTCGATGACCTTCCGGGTGCTCAAGTACAAGCCCGCCAAGAAACCAGCAGCGTCCGAGGATTCCTCCTCCGCGTCTGCGCCGGCCCAGCCCAAGCGGATGCGCGCGGCGATCGGCCACGACAATGCTTGGTGGTGGAATCAAGGCGTTGCCAACGAGAAACTACTGATCCAAAAGTGCGAGTCGTGCGGCAAGCTTCGTCACCCTCCCCGCCCCATGTGCCCGCACTGTCAGTCGCTCAAATGGGGGTCGATCGAAGCGTCGGGCAAGGCCACGGTGCACAGTTACGTGCTGATGTACTATCCGGAGTTTCCGCCCTTCGAGTATCCCCACGCCATAGGAGTGTTCGACCTCGAGGAAGGTACGCGCTTTGTTTCCAACCTGGTCACCGACGATCTCGACGCGATCGAGATCGGGATGCCCGTTGAGCTGTACTTCGATCAGGTCGACGATGAACTGACACTGCCGCTCTTTCGACCGGTGAAAGGCTAGTCTAAAGGCAGCCGATGGATTTCAACTTCACCGAAGAGCAAGAGATGCTGCGGAAGCTGTCCGGGGAGATCTTCCAGGCCGAGATGACCAGCCCGCGGCTCAAGCAGATTGAAGGCCAGGACCGTTGGTTCGATGAGGCGCTGTGGAAAAAACTGGCC
>QMMB01000526.1 GCA_003647035.1 Deltaproteobacteria bacterium
AGGCAACTACAGGTAATCACGGGAAACCGGATCCCGAGTTAGCGGAAACAAAAGACAGCAGAAAGCACCTTCGGGAAAACGCTTTGCCAACTGGCAAAGTCGCACCCGAGACCACGCAGGGAAGGGCGGACGTGGGAGACGTGCCCACCGCTCAGACCTTGGGGACGTTGGCCCGCAAGGTCTTGTCGAGCTCTCGGCATGCAGAGTCACGAGAGCTGGCGCGCGCTGTGTTGCGGCTCCTGGCACACGTGAGGGATTCCTCATTGCATTTTCTTGGTGCCCGAGCGCTGCCTCAGGAATCTAGCTTGGGTGCCCCAGCTCCATCGAGAGCTGATCACCCTCGAGGGTCGCACCACGCCGTCGAAGTGTCTCCGTGGGTGTCTCGCCGAACAGTCGTCTGTAGTCCTGGGAGAACTGCCCGAGATGTTGGAAGCCTTGGCTAAGCGCGATTCGCTTGATCAGGGTTCCCGTGGGACTGCGATCGCGCAGCGCATCGCGAACCCGGTTCAACCGCTCTCTCTTCAGAAACGTCAAAGGCGAGAGTCCGGTCACATGCTGGAAGGCGTAACGCACCGTGCGCTCGCTGACGCCCACTTCGCGACACAGATCGGCGATTCGAATCGGATCACGCTCCCGATCGGCGCAATGTTGTGCGACCTCGCGGACCAGGTGACGCTGGCGGTGCGTCGCCGGTTTCGACTCATAAGGTATTCGAGCGGAAACCAACTCGCGAGTGATCAGCTCGACCGTGGATGTGGCCATCTCAGAGATGCGCGTAGCCGCGTCCGTGCCCGCTTCATGGGACCTCGCTGCGCGCAGATACGCGATGCACGCCTTGCGGACCCGAGCAGAAGCCTCCGCCGATAGTCGCACGAGATGCGGACGACGCAGCATGGCGAGCGGGTCCACATCGCCGAAATCAGTCATGGCTTGAGCCAAGTCGCTTTCAGGGATCGTGAGCACTGCACCGTCCCAGAACGGTGCAGTGATGAACTCTCCTTCGGATGCAGAGGGCTGGATGATCACCTCGCTAGCCGTCATCTGCTGCCCCATCCAACGTCCGTCCTCGGGCTGAAACAGCGTGACTGCTAGAGCGACGGTTCCTTCCGGTGGAACCCCCTGGTAATGCAACGCGCTGCCCCACCGGCCTCCGAAGATCCCAAGGGAGCCCATCGCGGTGAGAACGAGCTCGCCGTGGAACTTACCAAGGCCGATCTGTCGATATCGTTGATCCCATGCAGATAAACTCTGCTCCACCTCGGTGAAGGCGTCGGTCTCCAGTCGTTGAATGGTGGCGTTCATCGGTAATCACGATCGGGAACAGGGCGCTCAGCCCCGGGGCGCAGCCCCGACGCAGGGGAATGTTGCCGAATCTAGATAGCGTCTGCCGAATCTATACAACGTTTGTGGCTGATTCAAGGCCAGGGATACGTTAGCGTCCTCCTGGTTTGAGGGCCCTAACCGCAGGATTGGTCAAGACGCCCTCAAGAAGAAGATCCAAGAGGCTGCCGCAGCGCAGGAGCGGTAGAGGAAGCCACCAGGGAAGCAACACGGAGCAATCAATCATGGGAACACGCAGAACAGAACTGAAGGCGGCAGCGCCTGTTTCAGCAGCGCTCGTGTTGATGGCGCTGGCCTTTTCACCAGCGCATGCGCAGGCACGCGATCCGCTGCCGTCCTGGACCAAGGGACCGACCAAATCGGCAATCATCCAATTTGTTCGGTCAGTGACCACAAAGGGCAGCAAGCACTATGTGCCGCCCGAGGAACGCATCGCCACCTTCGACAACGACGGTACTCTATGGGTGGAGCAGCCGATCTACACTCAGGTCACCTTCATGGTCGACCGGGTGAAAGAGCTCGCCCCGCAGCACCCGGAATGGAAGACGACGCAGCCATTCAAAGCGCTTCTGGAAGGCGACATGAAGACGGTCGCGGCGTCGGGCAAGAAGGGCATCATGGAGATGTTGGCGGCCACGCATACGGGAATGACGGCCGAGCAGTTTGAGCGCATCGTGACGGAGTGGGTCGCCACCGCCAGGCATCCCAAGTTCAAGCGGCTCTACACCGAGCTCGTCTACAAGCCGCAACTCGAGCTCATGGCTTATCTACGGAAAAACGGATTCAAGACCTTCATCGTGTCCGGTGGGGGTATTGAGTTCATGCGACCTTGGTCCGAAAGGGTCTACGGGGTTCCGCCCGAACAGGTCGTCGGCTCCAGCGTCAAGAGCGAGTTCCAGATAAAAGATGGAAAGCCGGTTCTGGTTCGGATTCCGGAGCTCAATTTCCTCGACGACAAGGCAGGTAAACCGGTCGGCATATACGAGCACATCGGTCGCCGCCCGATCCTTGCCTTCGGAAACTCAGACAGTGACATGCAGATGATCCAATACACCAAGGCCGGTGACGGGCTCCGATTGGGTTTGTTTGTTCACCACACGGATGCCGATCGTGAGTAGGCATATGACCGCAAAAGCAAAGTCGGAACGCTCGACAAGGTGCTCGATATCGCCGCTGACAACGGCTGGATCGTGGTTGATATGAAAAGAGACTGGAAGCACGTGTTCCCCACGAAGTGAACAGAGACGAGACGAGGCCAGTCTGATCGGTTTTGCCGGTGGCAAAAGGGGAGAAGGAGATTGCCATGGGCGCAGCCCCCGACCCAGGGGGCATTTTGCCGAATCTTGATAGCGTTTGCGGCCTATTCAAGGCCCGGCACACGGTACAGTCCTCCTGGTTTGAGGGCCCTAACCGCAGGATTGG
>QMMB01000527.1 GCA_003647035.1 Deltaproteobacteria bacterium
ACGTTGCCCAAAGGCGAATACGCGTTCAGCCTCGCTTCGGTCGGCCTCGGTTCATCTGCTGACGTGAAAGGGACCAGCGCCGGTTACGGTTCCAGCACCAGCGGCCAAACATGGTTCGGCTTCTCGATCAAGTGAAGAACGTCGTGCCGTCAACCCCGCCGAAGTAGCGACGCTGAAAGTAAAGCGACACGTGGACGAGGCCGATGAGCACCGGCACCTCGACCAAGGGGCCGATGACGGCAGCGAAAGCTACGCCCGAGTTGATGCCGAAGACCGCAATGGCAACCGCGATGGCCAACTCGAAATTGTTGCTCGCCGCGGTGAACGACAAGGTCGCTGTCTTCGGGTAGTCGGTGCCCATTCGACGAGCGAACCAGAAGCTGACGAGAAACATCAGGACGAAGTAGATGAGCAGCGGGACCGCGATGCGAACGACATCGAACGGAATGGTCACGATGAGCTCACCCTTGAGACTGAACATCACGACGATGGTGAATAGAAGCGCGGTGAGCGTCAGCGGGCTGATCTTCGGAATGAAGACATCCTCGTACCATGTCCTGCCCTTGAGCTTGACGAGGATCAGGCGCGTGAGCATCCCAGCAATGAAGGGGATCCCGAGGTAGATGAATACGCTCTCGGCGATCTGCCCCATCGATACCTGAACCGCGCTGCCTTCGAGTCCGAACAACGGCGGAAGCACGGTGACGAAGAGCCAGGCATACGCGCTGTAAAACAGTACCTGAAAAACGCGGTTGAGGGCGACGAGACCCGCAGCGTATTCAGTGTCGCCTTTGGCGAGATCGTTCCATACGATCACCATCGCAATACAGCGAGCGATACCGATCATGATCACGCCGATCATGTATTCGGGCCGGTCCCGCAGGAACGCCAGCGCCAGCCCGAACATTAAGATGGGACCGATCACCCAGTTGAGCACCAGCGACAGCCCTAGGACCTTGACGTTGCGAAAGACATCGCCGAGCTCCTCGTACCGCACCTTTGCGAGTGGCGGATACATCATCAGGATGAGCCCGATGGCGATCGGAATATTGGTCGTGCCGACCTGAAAGCGATTGATGAACGTATCAACGCCCGGCACGAAGTAGCCCGCGCTCACGCCGCCGGCCATGGCGAGAAAGATCCACAGTGTCAGGTAACGATCGAGGAACGACAGTCGGCGTAGACGCGGAGTGATTCGAGCTTCAGTCATTGTGCGTCCACGCGCAGGCTCTATGGACTCGCTCGTACAGGTCATGACGTTCACCTTGCGATTCGCTCTAGAAGCCGGCCCGGCACGCGTCTATAGTCTGCGCGCGTATGACTAGCAAGACTCCGCACAGCGACGACGACGCCGCGCTGATCGAACATTCCTTTCGACTGTGTCAGCAGCTTCTTCGGATCGACACCACCAACCCGCCTGGCAACGAACAGGAAGCGGCTGAGCTCGTCGCGGAGGAGCTGAGCAGCGCAGGCTTAGAACCGATGATGCTGCACAGCGCTCCGCGGCGCACCAACGTCGTTGCGCGTCTTCGAGGAACAGGCGAAAAACCGCCTCTTGTGTTGGCCGCGCATCTCGATGTGGTCGAGGCGGAGCCTGCGGCCTGGAAGCACCCACCGTTCTGCGGCGAGGTACACGACGGTTGCCTTCGGGGGCGCGGCGCCATCGACATGAAGAACATGGTGGCGATGTCGGTCGCGATCATGGCGCGACTCGCGCGCGAAGGCGTCAAGCCCAAGCGAGATTTGATCTTCGCGGCAGTGGCGGATGAGGAAGCTGGCTGCCGGTTGGGGTCTTTGTGGCTCGCGGACAATCACCCTGATCTGATCCGCGCCGAGTTTGCGATCGGCGAGGGTGGAGGTTTCAACATCGAGGTGGCCGGCCGCACGTTCTTCACCGTTGAAGTGGCTGAGAAGGGGCTTTGTTGGATGCGCGCGCGGGCAACCGGAGAACCCGGGCACGGTTCGATGCCGCGGGAGGACTCGGCAGTGGTGCAGCTCAGCGAGTCGATCGCGAGACTTGGCAAGGAAGGACTGCCGCGGCACGCTTCGGCACCCGTGAAAGACTTCGTCGGCGCGTTGGCGTCACATCTGCCCGCAGCCCTTCGTCCGATCATCAAGCTCCTTGGGAGCCCAAGCGTGGGGCCGGCTGTGCTGAGCCTCCTGCCCGACCCCTCGGTCAAGCGCGCCTTTCGCGCTCTACTCGGGAACACCGCGTCGCCCACCGTTCTGCGTGCCGGCAACAAGACCAACGTGATCCCAGGGTTTGCCGAGGCGGAGATCGACGGCCGCATCTTGCCAGGGCAGACCAAAGAGGACCTCATGCGAGAGCTCCAAGCCGTACTCGGCCCAAGGATAGAGCTCGAAGTCCTTCATTCACTTCCACCCGTAGTCATGGAGCCCAAGGAATCGTCTCTCTACTCGACGATTCACGAGGTGATGGCGGAGCGCGCTCCGGGTGCGCCGGTCGTTCCCTTCGTCCTCGCGGGCTTCACCGACGCCACGGCGTTCACTCGGCTCGGCGCGCGTTGGTACGGATTCGCGCCCGTGCGACTGCCGCCAACGATGCGCTTCGCGGACATGTTTCATGGACACAACGAGCGGATCCCTGTCGACGGGCTCGCGTGGGGCACGCAGACCCTGTGGGAGATCGTGTGTCGCGGCATCGAAGTCTAGGTTGGAGCATGCGATGTCACGCGCACGCACGGAGCCAACATTCGCTTAGTGGCTACTGACTCAGCGTGAGCGCTTGCG
>QMMB01000528.1 GCA_003647035.1 Deltaproteobacteria bacterium
GAATTCAGCTCGACAAGCGACGGCCACGCGACCCTCCCAGGCCACAAGCACGGGCTCCTATTCGTTGTGCCCTATGGGCTGTCAAGGCGGGGGCTACGGGCCTGGTCAGACCAGGTCACTCTTTGTAATGTCGGGCACTTCGGACACGGTCGCGGACACGGTCGCTGACACCGACACCGACACCGACACCGACACCGACACCGACACCGACACCGACACTGACACTGGCACTGGCACTGGCACTGACACTGACACTGACACTGGCGCCGGAGGGCGGGCTGCAGGGGCGCAGGGAATGGCTGCCGGGGGTCGCGGTCGCCAAAACGGGGGACCATGATAGCTTTGCCCGTCATGGCTGACGATTTTGCACGTTTTTCCGGGACTTCTACTTACCTCACGAGCGAGGCGCTCGAATCCGCAGTCAACTGTGCGGTGGTGCTCGAACGGCCCCTCCTGATTCGGGGGGAGCCTGGGACCGGCAAGACCTTGCTAGCCGAGGCGGTGTCCGAAGCCCTGCAGATGCCCCTCATTCGCTGGAACATCCGGAGCACGACCCTCGCCCAGCAAGGCCTCTACGTGTACGACACCGTCCAGCGTCTCTACGACTCGCGGTTCGGGGACAAGGACGTCAACGACATCAGCGAATATATCAAGCTCGGCCCGATGGGCGAGTCGTTCGCCGCCAAGGAGCGCGTGGTTCTGCTGATCGACGAAATCGACAAGGCCGACGTCGAGTTCCCTAACGACCTCCTCAACGAGCTCGACCGCATGCAGTTCCACGTCGACGAGACCCAACAGGACATCATCGCGTCGCAACGCCCCATCGTGATCATCACGAGCAACGCGGAGAAAGAGCTACCCGACGCGTTCCTACGTCGCTGCGTGTTCCACTTCATCGATTTCCCGACCCCCGAGCTGATGAACGAGATCGTCCGGGTCCACCATCCCAAGGTTCACGAGAGTCTCATCGACCAGGCCCTCAAGACTTTCTACGAGATCCGCAGCATGCGGCGCCTGCGAAAGCGTCCGAGCACGAGCGAGCTCGTCGACTGGATCGCCGTCCTGCAGCGCGCAGGCATCGACGGGGTGAAGCTCGAAGAGAACCTCCCCTTCCTCGGCGCTTTGCTCAAGAAGGAACAAGACCTCGTCGCCTTCGCCGACCAGCTCTCGGGCGGCAGGCAATGGAGAAGCTAAAATCCTAGTCCCTTTCATGTATGAGCTTCGCGGCCGAGGTGTCCCCGTCGGGACGCAGGAGGTGATCGCGCTTGCCCAAGCACTGCAAGCGGGGCTCCATGACAGCTCGCTCGACGGGTTTTACAACGTCGCCCGCTCGGTGATGATTCACAGCGAGGCGCACCTCGACTCCTTCGACGAAGCGTTCCTATCATTTTTCAAGGGCATCGAGATCGAGTCCAAGAAGCTCAAGGACGAGCTATGGGATTGGCTGCAGAAAGCCAAGGAAGACATGGCGGAGCTCACGGACGAGCAACGTGAGTTCGTGGAGAATCTGGACCTCGACGAGCTTCGCAAGCTCTTCGAAGAACGCCTCGCCGAACAAGACGAGCAACACGACGGCGGCAACAAGTGGATCGGCACGGGTGGAACTTCGCCATTCGGCCACGGCGGACGGTCCCCGAAAGGGTTCCGCATTGGTGGCTCGGGCGGCGGCCGAAGCGCGGTGAAGGTGGCCGACGCACGCCTCTATCGTCCCTACCGACAAGATCTCACGCTCGACGTCCGCCAGATGCAAGTCGCACTTCGCAAGCTGCGCCAGTTCGCCCGCGAAGGCGGAGATCAGGAGCTCGATCTCGAAGGCACCATCGACGCCACGGCGCAGAACGCTGGTGAGCTAGAGGTCGTCACGCGTCCTCCCCGGCGGCACAACACCCGCATCATCTTGATGATGGACGTCGGTGGCTCGATGGACCCGTTCGCCCACTTGTGCTCGCGCCTCTTCTCCGCAGCTAAGAAGTCGTCGCACTTCAAAGAGCTTCGTACGTATTACTTCCACAACTGCGTGTACGGACACGTCTACGAAACCGAGCGCTTCGACACACCGATCAAAGTGCGCGACCTCCTCCACGAAACCGGTCCACACTACAAACTGATCATGGTCGGCGACGCCTTGATGGCGCCCTATGAGCTGCTGGCGGCCGGCGGCTCGCTCGACCTCGGAGACGACCGGGGCGTCGAAGGCCTGCAGTGGCTCATGATGCTGAGCCAGCACTACCACCGCAGCATCTGGCTCAACCCCGAACCGCAGAGGTACTGGAGCGGCAACACCATCGAGTACGTGCGCCAGACGTTCGACATGTTCCCGCTGACGCTCGAAGGCCTCGGGGAAGGCGTTGGCCACCTGCTCAAGGGCGGCAAGGGCCACTGAGGGCGCTGGAAATACGGGGTCGTAGAGCGAAATTTGGGGTCCAGGCCCCCGGTCGCGTACCCTGAGACCGTGGGGAAGACATGGACAACCGCGATGCGCGCGATCGTGCTAGGGAGCGGCGGCTCGCTCGCGTCAGCGGAGAGCTCCCCGTACGCCGGGGTGACGCCGGGCTCGGAGAACTCGGCAAACCTCCCGCCCAAGGCGGACGAGATCCCTCGAGGTGCGCTCATGCTCACCTGGCCGGGCTTCATGATGCACCAGGACGGCGGTTCCTGCTTTTTCATCCAATCGTCGCAGCATGACGAGGTCGCCACCGAGAAGTCCGAGGGCCAGTTCGAGTTGGTGCTGCGCAACACGCAGGTCTA
>QMMB01000529.1 GCA_003647035.1 Deltaproteobacteria bacterium
CCCCGCGAACCGGGTGCCCCTCGGTTGGGAGGTGCAGTTTCCCGACCCTCCGCCGCAAAGCGCGACCTTCGATACCGACCCGCGAATCGCAAAAGGCAGGACGTACTTCGGGCACATGGACACGATGGCGCCATCGCTGGCGTCCATTCACGAAGTGGGCGCGGAGCTCCCGCAGGAGTGCATGCCGATCCTCGCCCAGACCATGCTCGGGCCTCAGTTCAACGTGACGTTCAACGTCCCGAGCTACCAGGCGTGGGTGGATGAGCAGAGCGATGCGCCGGCATACAGGTACCACCGGCACTTCCTCGAGCACCTGCAAAGCAGACACATGAAAGACCGTTGGGTGCTCAAGAGCCCGGTGCACTTGCGCTCGCTCGACGCGCTGCTTTGCGAGTATCCGGACGCGCGGATCATCTTTACCCACCGAGACCCCGCGAAAACCGTTCCCTCGTTGGCTAGTCTCATCTACGTGATTCGTGGTCTCGCCAGCGATTCGGTTGATCCGCATGCGCTGGGAGAACAGCAGCTGCAATGGTGGGCCGACTCACTCGACGCGGCCACGACGGCCCGCCACAAGCATCGCGATAAGTCCGATCAGTTCATGGACGTTCAGTTCGAGGAGGTGCTCGCCGATCCGGTGGCTGTTCTCGGCCGCGCGCACATGCGCTTCGACGTCCAGTGGACTGCCAACATCGAAGCCCGCATGCGCGGGTTCTTGGCAAACAATCCCCGCGGTAAACATGGCGCCCACCGTTACGAGATCGCGGACTTCGGCATGACCCTCGGTCGCATCCGAGAACGCTTCGAGGGCTACTGCGACAGGTACGATATCCCGCTCGTGCTCTAGGCTACTCGAACTCCGCGGCCCAGATGTCCGGGCCCTCGCGCCACAAAGGGAGCCGGGCCGGCCTAGTGCATCGCCTGAAAGTCCCGCATCTTGAGGACCAGCTGCCCCCGGGTCTGCACGTTCAGTTTTCGCATCGCCGCGCGTAGGAGCATGGAGACGCGAGACTTCGACAGACCCAGCCTGTACGCGATTATCTTGTTGGTCTGTCCCAACACCGCGTACGCCACGACCTGGCTTTCGCGCTCCGTCAGCCCTCGCGGATCTACGACCTGCGGCGAGTTCGGAAGCGCCAGCACGAAGCGTCTACCATCCGTATCGAACCAGTCGACCATCGACCATCGACCCCGAACGAGCGCCTTCCAAATTTCGAGCGCTCTTTCGGGATCGGCGTCACGCATCTTCCCGCGCGCTCGGTCCACCAAGACCGCTGCGTCCCGAAGTTTCGCTGTGGCGCTAGGCTCTTGTGCTCGTCCCACGGCATCGGAGAGGCGGAAATTATTCGCGTCGAAGATGGCCTCGGCGCCGTGGGGGAGGTCGCGGCAAGGCTCATCGCCGGCTTCGATGGCCGAGAGCCCTTGGCGCAAGCGGTGTCCGGAGTCCACGTGCGCCGCGAGCATCTGCCAGCGCTCGGCCTCGCGTCCGGTGAGCGTCTTCACCTCGGCAAGGGGGGCGATGATCGCGACGCCCGCGCCCTTGCCGTCGACTGCCGTGATGTAAATGGTGTCTTTGCAGTAGTCTACGTGCGACGTGTAGTGCTCGAGCTGTGTGGGGTCGTGCCTGCTGTCGAAGGATGCGGTGCCTGCGCCGCCCGGGCGCACTTGCTCACGGAGGTGTTCAGGGGGGGTCATCGCCACTGCGCGTCTGTGTCGATCCGCGAAATCCGCCGGACCAGAAGCCACGTGGATGTCGAGTAGCTGGAACGGCGTGTCTTCGGGCGGCCGGCCATACCGCATGCCGGCGACTCCGAGCCCGTGGTCGAGCACTGGTAGGCCACGCTTCAGCAGCGCGGCAAGCCACTCCTCGTCACTGAGCTCGAGGTCGTACGCGGCCTCGGTGAAGTCGATGATTGCTGTCTCAACTCGGTCCACATGCTCTCCCTGTCGTGCGACGTGCCCGCGCGCAGCAATACACACGCACATTGAACCACAACCACATTACAGGTTCGGTTCTTTGGACAGCGGCGTCCATACGTAATTGTTTACGCTTAGTAAAGCCGCATAGACGGAATTTTCCACGATAAATCGCAACACCGCGTTCAGGATACCCTGGCGTCAACGGGTGATGCCCCGCTTTCGGACCGCGAAGTCGGTTCGTCCAGGGTGAACGTGGGCGCCCCGCCGGTTGCGCCGATCTGCCCACGGAAGCGGACGCTCATCGGATGAGTCTTGCAGTCCCCGATTCCAAACAACTGCGCCAGGCCGCCCGCGATCCCTTCGGCGATGATGTTCCAGCCGCTCGGCCTTGTGCGAAGTTCGGTGTTCGTCGCGAAGTAGCTGCGGAGGCATGCCTGGCGCTCGCCGGTTTCGCTCACATGATAGTGAAACTCGCTCGGGATGTCGCGCGGCCATAGGCTGGTGAACGCATCGACGAACCACGCGATGTCTTCGGTTTCCACCCTGTTGGAGGACTCCGCTCGTGCGGCGTCGAGCTCGTCCAATGTGAGCTCGGCCAGCCCTCGGTCACCGAGCATGGGGCCTATCATCGGATCGAGCCGTGGGTCACGATCTGATAGCCCTTCGCCGGATGCGAAATCTCGTAGCATCCGCACAGAAGCGTCAGCGCGAGTAGATACCGGATAGGCCCTCCCCTCGGAGCGTGAGACGGGATTCGAACCCGCGACAGCTTGCTTGGGAAGCAAGAACTCTACCACTGAGTTACTCCCGCAAAGAGGTGGA
>QMMB01000530.1 GCA_003647035.1 Deltaproteobacteria bacterium
AGCTCGAACACCACCGAGCCGTCTGAGCTGGTGATTTGGCTGTCTCGGAGAACGTATTCGACCTCCTCGAGCGGCTCCTCGTTGGGCTGCGTGAGCCTGCGGTCCATCGCCAGGCCACCCGCCTGCTGAGAAACCTCGGCCCTGCGGGCACCGTCGATCTCCAAATTGCTCGTCATTCCCCTAGTATCCAATGCCACAGCATACCTCCAACCGGACACAACTCACCATCCAGGTACATCCACCACCCATCCCCAGGCAGAGCACCGACTATCCACCGTCGTCCCACAAGGGATTGCGTTGGTAACCTCGCTACCACCACAACCGCTTGGGGGCGGACCTGCGAAGTAGCTCCGCTGAGCCGGGCCAGTCAAGCAGAAACGATCGGCCCGAATTGCTTTCTTTCTTTCGCCCGTTATTTCGAGGGGTTGAGAGGAGCTCTCGACGTCATTTTTTGTCATTTCGCACCGCGTCATAGAAGACATCCTGTCGAGCCGCATCACATGACACCTCATGTATAGCTACCTCGTCTATCCTACTAGATGTTGGGGTATGCCCTCAAGAAATACGCAATATTTGGGGTGTCGTATGTTGGTTATCCGACACTGAGAGGGGCCGTACGACCACCGATGGGCACCGCCCACCCTCTGTGACGCTCTCAAGATCGTTCCACAAGTCCGCGTAATGCGAGTCCTTCTGCGCCTGCGCCGTGCCGCCCGGACGAAGTGCGATAAGAACGGGGCGATGAAGGTGCACCTCATCGACGGAACGTACGAGCTCTTTCGCTCGTGGTTTGGGGCACCCGGGGCGAAGTCGCCGAGCGGGCAAGAGGTCGGCGCGACCCGTGGTTTCTTGCGGTCGATGGCCGCGATGCTGCGGGCCGACGAGGTGACGCATGTCGGCTGCGCGTTCGACCATGTCGTCGAATCGTTCCGCAACGAGCTCTTCGATGGCTACAAGACGGGTGAGGGGCTGGAGCCGGAGCTCTTCGATCAGTTCCCCTTGGTGGAGCGCGCGAGCCGAGCCCTCGGCATGGTGACCTGGCCGATGATCGAGCTCGAAGCCGACGATGCGCTCGCCCAGGCCGCCGCGAAGTTTCGCGACGCGCCCGCGGTCGAGCAGGTCGTGATTTGCTCTCCGGACAAAGACCTCTGTCAGTGTGTCCGCGGCAGCGACGTCGTGACGCTCGACCGACGCAGGGAGATCGTGCTCGACGAAGATGGCGTGCGCGAGAAGTTCGGTGTGTCACCGGAGTCGATTCCCGACTACTTGGCACTGGTGGGCGACGTAGCGGACGGGATCCCGGGTATCGCGCGATGGGGGGCGAAGAGCGCGTCGACGGTGCTCGCCAAGTTCCTGCACCTCGAGAGCATTCCAGACGACCACGCTCACTGGGGCGTGCAGGTTCGTGGTGGCGCGACGCTTGCACACAACCTCCGTGAACAGCGCGACGAAGCGATGCTGTATCGAACGCTGGCCACGTTGCGAACCGACGCAGGGATCGACGAGTCGCTAGACGACCTTCGCTGGACGGGACCGGATCGGCCTGCTCTGCGGGCGCTGTGCGTAGAGCTCGGCGAGCGTGCGCTGCTCGATCGGATCTGAGATCACGAAAAACGGATGTCGGAGTGGAGCGCCTCGAGGTACTCGCGTGCGCGACTGACGTAGCCCGCAGCGCCCCTCTCGAGGATCTTCGCTTCGCTTGGGTCAGCAAGGCGGACCACCTTGCCAGGTGAGCCCAAAACCACGGAATAGTCGGGAATTTCCTTCCCCTGCGTCACCAAGGCGTTGGCGCCGATGGTGCAGTACTTGCCGATCTTCACGTCGTTGAGAACCACTGCATTAATGCCGATCAAACTGTAGTCGCCGACCTCGCACCCGTGAACCGTTGCGTGGTGGCCCACCGTGACGCCGCGGCCGAGAACCAGACGAATGCCCGGATCGGTATGCAAGACGGCGCTGTCTTGAATGTTCGTCTCTTGGCCGATGATGATCTCGTCGGTGTCGCCCCGCACGACCGCGTTGAACCACACACTCGACTTGTCCCTGAGGACGACAGATCCGATCACGTCTGCTGAGTCGGCAACGAACACCTCTCCTTCGATTCGAACACGCCGCTGTCCGAGCTCGTAGATCATCAGAGCGCGCTACCCTTGAACAGCACCGGAGAATAGAGGTTCAGTCCGATGGTGACCTGCCACGTCTCCGCATTCAGATTGGAGCCGCGGGTCGTGAAACCATAAAATGTCGGAAAGCGAAAGCTCGCGAAGATATCCATCATCGTCGTGCCGGCCTCCACGGTGTAGCCCGCGCCGAAACCGAGTGGAATGAAGTAGAACGGACCCTGCACCAAGCCCGACGTGACGGTTCGAACCGTCTGACTGAGGTCGAACATGTTCATGCCGCTGTGCAGCTTCACGAAGAACCGATCGGTCGCGTTCGCGATGAAGTTGAACGGAATGTTGAGCGACCAGACCGACGGGCCTTGCGGATTGCTGTCGAAGACGAACTCCATCCCGGTGTCGAACGCGAACTGCTCGTTGACGATGAAACGGAGGGGAATGCCGCCGAGGAAGCCGAACTCGGTCCGTATGGGGATTCGGAACACGGCGTCGATGCCGAGCTTCACGACGTCGCTCTCGAAGGCCTCGAAGCGCGCGTAAAAAGGGATGTCTCCGAACTTTGCCTCGGGCGACATGCTGAACGTGATGAGCCCCTCGCCGCCAAAGCCGAA
>QMMB01000531.1 GCA_003647035.1 Deltaproteobacteria bacterium
CACCAAGATCGAGCACGACCACATCGTGAAGATCGTCAATCTCGACAGCGATGACGAACACCGCCTGTTCATCGTGATGGAGCTGCTGGAAGGGGAGAATCTCGCGGACCGGATCGACCGGGGCGCCCTACCCATGGCCGAGGCGATCGAGATCGCGAGGCAAACCGGGGATGCTCTTCAAGCGGCCCACGACATGGGCATCGTGCACCGTGACCTCAAGCCCGAGAACATCTTCATCACGCAGAAGAATGGCCGGGACTTCGTGAAGGTGCTCGACTTCGGGATCTCGAAGATCAAGAACCCGGAGCATGGCGACCCGAAGCTCACCGCGACCGACCAAATCGTCGGGACGCCTCTCTACATTTCGCCCGAGCTCGCGCGCGGGATCGCGGCGGTCGACCACCGGACCGACATCTATGCGCTCGGCGTCATCATGTACGAAATGATCACCGGCTCACCGCCGTTCACTGGGCAGAACCATTTTCAGCTGCTCTACCAGCACGGCAACGAGGCGCCCGACCCGCCGTCACAGCGAAGCAAGAAGGCCAACATCCCGTCGCATGTCGAATCGGCCGTGCTGCGCGCGCTCGAGAAAGAACCGGCCGACCGCTACGAGAGCATGACCGATTTCTGTGCGGCGCTCGTGCGACCGACGACTCCGCGTAGGACGCGGACGGTGGGGATTCCGTTGCTGGCTGCAGCGGTCGTCGCCGGCGTCGCGTTCATCTTGTGGCCGGCCACCGCGCCGCCGGAGCCCATGGAGCCGCAGATCGCCGTTCCGCCCGCTGTGACAGAAAAGTCCGACGACCCCGCAGAAACTTCCGAGGCCGAGCCCCCTGTCAAGCTCGTGCAGATCGAGCTCAACTCCCGCCCAAGGCGCGTATTCGTCTGGCTAAATGGGGACAAACGGGGTCGGACGCCGCTCACGCTGGAGCTCCAGCGGGGGGTGGAGGCGACGGTACGATTTTCGCTTAAGGGATACCGCGCGCAGGAGCATCGCCTGGTCCCGATCGAGGACGACGTCCTCGTGGTCCGCCTCAAGAAGAAATCCCGGCCCATACCACCTCCGATTAAGACAGACTTCTAGCCAGTGCTTACTCGTCTCCCCCTCGTGCTCGTGGCCCTTCTCGGCCTGACGAGCCCTTCCTCCGCCGTTGCCCAAGGCACGTCGGAGAATGCGGAGGCGCGCGTCTATTTCCAAGAAGGCAATCGGCTCTACGAACAAGCGACCGACGCGCGGGGAGCGCAGCGGACGACGCTCCTTCAGCGCTCGCTCGAAGCGTACGTGGACAGCCTTCGCATCGTGCGCAGCCGCAATGCGCTCTTCAACGCGGCAATCGTGCTCGGCGAGCTCGGACGCAACGACGAATCATTCAACTACTTCGGGGAATACTTGCGCATCGAAGGGCTGGGGGCCGCAGACCGAGAAGAAGCGACGCGGCGACGCGACGAGCTCCGTAGCGAAGTTGCAGTCCTTCAGGTCACCACCGAACCCGCGGGCGCGTTGCTCTGGGTCGATCGCAAGGACCTCGCTCCTCGCGGAGAGACCCCGATCGAGCTTGCGTTGCCGCCGGGCGAGCACAAGACGTTCATCGAAAAGCGCGGATACACCTCCGTCGAGCGGACGCAGAAGGCCGTACAGGGCGAGACCGCGGTCATGGAGTTGGTGCTGTTGCCGCTTCCCATCGAGCCGGTCGTGCCAGAGCCAGTGCTCGAACCGATGGCGCCCACGCGTCCCCGACTCCGGAACGCCGCCATTGGTACCGCCGCAGGGACGCTGGCCGCAGTGGGGGTTGCCCTCGGTCTGTCCATTCGAGCCGGCACCCTCAACGACGAACAGTCTCAGGCCGCTGCCGAGTACCGCATGACGGGCGACCCGGCAGATCTTCAGCGCGCCGAAGATCTCGCCGACCGAACCGATCGGTTCAATCTCGCTGCCGACGTGTTTTGGGGCACGACGATCGCGCTCGGCATCAGCTCGATCGTGCTCTACAGCCTGCACCGCAAGAAGCTGAAGCGCGAAGGGCCTGAAGTCGGCATCTCGGTGTCGAGAGACGGCGGGTTCGCGTCGTTGCGCATGCCGTTTGGGGCCGCGCAATGAGTCGATCGGTTGCAGTCCTGGTCACATTGCTCATCGGGGGGTGCTCCTGGCTCAACGCACCGGAGCGAAATCTGGTCCCGCCCGACGGCGGCATCGGCGACGGGATTGAGCTCTTTTGCGACGATGGGCTCGACGACGATGGAGACATGGCGTTCGACTGCGACGATTCGGACTGCTCGGAGGAGCCGGCGTGTTGCGAACGCCGCACTCCAACGCTGAGCGAGGATTGGACCGCTCCGGACCTACGTGTCGGGTGGACGTTCGCGCCGACGGCCGGCGCGGCTTGGGGGCCTCTCCGACCTTCACTCGATGGAACGACGGTCCGCGGTGGCTTTCTTCCGGATGACTCGCCACGCGCGCTGGTGAGCAACGACTGCGTGTCCCTCGCGCTGGGCGGCTGGGTGAGCACTACGTTACGCACGACCGACTCCGCAGGCTGCGGGCCAAGCGCACCATGCGAGCGGTACGCCGGCGTCGTGCTCACCGTCGCAACCGACTCTGCACCCGGCAGCAAGCTCCAGGACGAGCTCGCGGTGACGCTGCATGCCGGCGGTCTCGTCCTCGTGGCTCAGGCCGACGTCGAAGTCGCTCGCGGCGTGGCCGGGGTGGCTGAGACGGTCGATGTCGAG
>QMMB01000532.1 GCA_003647035.1 Deltaproteobacteria bacterium
GGCGGCTCGAGCTCGACAACGTTCGAAACGCAGGGTGCAGCGCCGTTGCCGAGAGGCTCCATCGAATCGTCGAGCACGCTGGCGCGCGGCATGTCTGTAATTGGAACTCGAAGCGCTCGGCGACGCCGCGACGTCTGAGGCTGCACACCGTCGGGCTTGTCGGCGGACTCCCCGCTCATCGACGCGCCCCTTTGGCCATGACTTCGCCCATTCGTATCGACGCGCCCTGCTCTACGAGGACCTCCAGCTCGCACTCGGGCGGGGTCATCACGATCGCTGTCGAGCCCATGTGAAAGACACCCAACTCCTCACCTCGGTCCCGCGGAATCGGCGATTTGGCGTAGCTGCGCAACCCCGGAGTATCCCCCCGGTTCGTCTGCACATCATCAAAGCTCAACCCGATGCGTCCCACACCGATCGCCCCCACCATTATCGTCGTCACAACTCCGTGCACCACGCCTTCTTGCACAATAGCAAGACGTTCGTTTCTTGCGAAAAGCTGGGGGATAAAGTCGGTTCCAATGCGGTTCACAGGGAACAAAGTGCCCGGGATGTACCGCATGCACTGCACGCTTCCGCAGGTCGGCGCGTGTACGCGATGGTAATCACGCGGCGAGAGATAGACGATGAAGTAGTGACCGCCCTCGTAGCCCGTCGCGGCGTCCGGATCCCCGAGCAGCGCAGCGGCCGTGTACGGTTGTCCCTTGACGATGAGCTCGCCTTCCGAGGTGATCTCACCGAAGTCCTCGATTCGCCCATCTGCCGGTGACACCAGCGCCCGTGGATCGGGGTCGACCACCCTGGCTCCGGCAAGGAGCTTCCGGGTGAAGAAGTCATCAAACGTCCGGAAGCCGCCAGGAGGCATGTCCACTTCGCTCAGGTCCACATCATAGGCGCGGACAAAGGCTGCGATGGCCGCATCGACCACCCGCTGAGGGGCGCGCGATGCCGCAAGGCCGCCGAGCGCCCTGCTCAACCGCTTCCGCGGCAGAACACGAACCGTCTGCGCGGCTAGTCGTGAAGCACTCTTCCCCATGAACCCGTGCGGCTGTCCAAGGATATCCGACTCCACGATACCCAGTCAAAACAAGAACGCCCCGCTGGGATCGCTCCCAACGAGGCATTCACATGGGCAAAACCAGGGCTAGACCGCTGCTTCGCCGCGCTCGCCGGTACGGATTCGCACGGACTCCTCGATGGGCGAGACGAAGATCTTGCCGTCACCGATGCGACCTGTCTTGGCTGCATTCTCGACCGCTTCAATCACCGAAACGACCAAGGCATCGGGAACCACGATCTCGACCTTCACCTTGGGAACGAAGTCGACCACGTACGCCGAGCCTCGATAAACCTCTCGCTTACCCCCGGTCCGGCCAAACCCTTTGACCTCCGTCACGGTCATGCCTTTGATGCCGACTTCGTTGAGGGCATCCTTCACCTCATCGAGCTTGAAAGGCTTAATTATGGCTTCCACCTTCTTCATGGGACCTCCGAAACTTCAAGCAGCCCAACGAGAACCGCCAATGCGAGAAGGTGTACGCCTCGATTGTTTCTAAATTGTTTCGTGGTCGTAAATACGAGGGCGGAGGGGCAAAGTACGCCGAGTCGACGGGGTGGTGGACCTTCCTGCCCCCAGCTACGCTGCCGCGCCCATGCCTTCGCTGCTCAACACGGTTCGTGATCTAGAGCGTCTGCGGCAGATCGCTCGGGTACTCGCTGTGCACGGATTCGGGGAGGTCGTCGAGCGAACGGGGCTGAGCACGTTGATTCCCGGGCGCAAGCGCGGCGATGGGGCGCGGATGCCCGCCGGGATCCGTCTTAGGAAGGTCTTGGAAGACCTGGGGCCCTCGTTCGTCAAGCTGGGGCAGATCATGTCGACGCGTCCGGACCTCATTCCCGAGGACATCCTCGTCGAGCTCAAGAGGTTGCAGGACAACGTACCGCCGGAGCCCTTCCCCGCGATTCAGGAGCAAGTCGAGCGGGAGCTTGGCCGCCGGCTGTTGGAGGTCTACGAGTCGTTCGACGAGACTCCGCTCGCGTCGGCTTCGATCGCGCAGGTCCACCGAGCGCGGCTTCGGAACGGAGACGAGGCGGCCGACGTGGTCGTGAAAGTGCAGCGCCCCCAGGTACAGGCCCTTATGGCGCGCGATATCGATCTCCTCTACTGGCTTGCGCACGCCATCGTGCGTTCGATGCCGGAGTCACATCTCTATCGGCCGCTCAGCCTTGTCGAAGAGTTCGACCGCTCCGTTGCCGCCGAGCTCGATTTCTCTCTCGAAGCCGACAATCACGAACGCTTCACTGCGAACTTCGAACACAACCGACACGCCAAGTTTCCGAGAGTGTATCGGGGCGCCAGTGCCAAGCGCGTGCTCACGCTCGAGTATCTGGAGGGGCGCAAGGTTTACGCCGCGCAGCGTGCCGGGGTCAGCGGCGAGCTCATGGCGAAGCGTTCAGTCGAGATCATCATCCAGCAGATCTTCGAAGACGGGTTCTTTCACGCCGACCCGCATCCGGGAAACATCATCATCATGGGCGCGGACGACGACCCTGTGATCGGCATGATCGACGTCGGCATGGTCGGCCGACTGACACCCAAGATGCGGGACCGAATCATCGACTTGATGCTGGCAGCAGTACAAGAAGACTACGGCGGGATCGCGGATGCGCTGTACGCACTTGGCCGGCCCACACACAAGGTGAGCCGCGATGCCTACAAC
>QMMB01000533.1 GCA_003647035.1 Deltaproteobacteria bacterium
CGCCGCTCACTCTGGGGTGCGGTCCGTCGAACGTGGACATGGATCCGCCGCGCGGCGAGTACCAGCAGATCATCGTCGATGGCGACAAGTGGGGCACCCTCTGCGGGGACGGGACAGAGTACGCGTTCCTGATCCGGCTCGCACCGGAGGGAGAACCACTCGACCGGATCGTCATTGGCCTAGAAGGTGGGGGCGTCTGCTTCACCGAGGGAGACTGTGCAGGGGTGAATCCGGCCCTGCTCAACGCCCAAGACACGCAGATCGAGGAGACCGGGATCGGCATCATGTCGAACGATCCGGGCGAAAGTCCGTTCGCGAACTGGACCAAGGTGTACCTGCCCTACTGCAACCAGGACGTGTTTGCCGGCGCGGGAGTCGTCGAGGACTTCGGGCTGCCCCGGTATGGCGCGGTGAACCTCCGGTCCTCGATACAGATGGTTCGTGACCTGATCTGGAAGTTGATGGATGAGGAAGATGGCGACGGGTTTCGACCGGACGAACTCGTGACCTTGTTCGGTGGCTTTTCGGCGGGAGGTTACGGCTCACTGTACAACTACCACTGGTTGCTCGACGACCTGCTGTGGCCGAGGACCGCTGCATTTCCCGACGCCTCGGGTGCCCTCGACAACGGACAGGCCCTCGGCGTACGCATCATTGGGCTCGAGTTCATTCCCAAATGGGGAGCGCGTCCGAACCTCCCTCCGTATTGCTTCACGGGTGACTGTGCGGTCGGCCCGTTCCTTTACAACGCGATCTCGCCGCGGCTGAGGACCGTCCCCGAGCAACAGATGCTGATCCTGACGAACCAACAGGATGGCACACAGCAAGGCGACGCCTTTTTCCTCTTCGACGATGACGAGAACACGCTGAGCGCTGAAGCCGTATGGATGAACACGCTACGGAGCGACTACTGCGACACCAAAGACCTCAACGGAATCCACTACTACTACTCAACCGAGTTCCTCGAGAAGGGCGAGAATAGAGTCGGAGGCGGCTTCCACGTGATCTCACTCCGACCCGATTTCTACGAGCGCGAGGTCGCCGGGATCGCCCTGCGCGATTGGCTCGAGGGCGCCATCACCGATCCCGATAACGTCGTCGATCGTGCGGAGGAGGGCACCTTCGTGGATGACATTCCCGGGACCGCGCCATTCCCGTGCGAGGTCGCTCCCTAGGCCTCAGGCGGCACGGGCGCTGGAATCACTGCGGTTTCCCCGAGTTGCGCTGTTGCCACTGGAACATTCCACGCTAAGCCTTGACGCAGTGCGTCGATATGCCCAAGATGGGTTCCATAAGAACGTGGGTGGCGAGCCCCAGTGAGTCGCCCGCGGGAACGGATTGGGGGTTTCCCATGAATACTCAACTTCTCGTAGTAATTATGACCATCGTCGCGCTCCACGTTGCCGTCATTGCAGGCGGTGGTCTGGCGCTTGGCATCATGCGTTTGCTCGGCCGAGCACCGGACAGCCCGGTTTCCCCCGACGCACGCGAGTCGATTCCCTGATGGGTGACGCCCTGCGCGGCCTAGGTCAGCACCACGAGGCTTGATCCCCCGGCTGTTCTAGGAGCTCGCGCAGGTTTGCCGAGACGACCCTGTAGCCGACGTTGCCGTAGAGCTTTTGCCTACCCTGGTTGAGGTAGAAGGTTGGGCTGCCTTCGATCTTTTGTTCGTCGCGCAGCTCGATGTCGCGGCATACCTCCGCCATCGCTTCACCGGACTTCAGCTTGGCCTCGATCGCAGCGAGCGGGAGCCCTGCCTGGTCGAGGACGTCGAGGAGCACGTCGCGGTCGGAGATGTCACGCGCGTGCTCGAAGAACGCTAAACGGACTTGCCAGGCGGCCTCCTCGAAGACGGTGCGTCCATCGAGGTCGTCCCGGCGCGCGCTGTCGACGACACCCTCGCTCACGAGCAGTCGCGTCGCGCACAGCATTTCGTGCGCTAACGAGGACGTCGTCGGCGCGACTTTGGTCCAGACCCGCTCGCTCACCGAGACATGGGGGAAACCCTCGGCGACCTTGCGCACATGCTTCCCAAAGCCGGCGTATCCGCCGCGGTCCTTACGGCCTTCGGCAATCCGGTGATGCGTCGCGCCAAAGATCGGAATGAAGCGGTAGTCCAGCTCGACCGACGCGCCGAACTCTCTGCGGACCTCGTCCAACCGAACCTCGGCCACGTAGGCCCAGACGCACAGGACGTCGGACACATAGGAGATGCGAACCGTCATTCGAACACCACGTACGCGATTCCCGCCACGAAGAGGAGTGCGAAGACGAATAGCCATTGCCGCCAGATGTCGCTTTGAAGTGCGGAGTCGTCCGCGGGCTCCACGGCTTCGGTTCGGGTGCACTTTGGACAGCGTGGGTCGTCGCCCGCTTCTGATAGGGCGAACTGATAGTCGCAATCGGCGCAGACGTAGTTTGCGGACATCAGATTCACCATTGAGCGATCCCGCCCAAATCGTGGACGCTCGTGAAGCCATTACTTTCGAGCAATCGTTTCGCCATCGCACTGCGTCCGCCGCTCTGGCAATAGACGACGATCTGCTCGACCTTGTTTCCGAGCTCGCCGGCTCGCCCCACGAGCTCTTGCACCGGAATGTTGATGGCGCCGTCGATGTGTCCTCCTCCGAACTCTTCGGGGCTGCGGACATCGAGAAGCGTGGCGCCCTTCGCGACGAGTGCACGCGCGTCGCCTCCGGAGACCCGGACGGCG
>QMMB01000534.1 GCA_003647035.1 Deltaproteobacteria bacterium
AGCGCGCTGAATAGGTTGCCACAGATGCAGACCTCGTGATCAGGCAACCAGATAACCATCGAGGCAGTCGTCTCGCCACCCGGTGTCGACAAGAGCTCCATCCGCACGCCACCAAGCTCGAGCTCGGAGCGGTCATCGAAGGTGATATCGGGGGTCGGCCGCGACTGCGCGGGGATACCGCCTCCGACGTGCTCTTGGATGTACGTCCAGGCGCGCGCAATGGCGTCGGCGAAGGCAAAGGCGCTGCGTGACGCGCGGAACGCTGCGATACGACCGTCGTCCGCTTGGTGCGGTTGGTTGTTCGCTTGCGCGACGAGCTCCGTGCCCTCCTCGCGAAAGAGGTCGACGCCGCCCACGTGGTCCACGTGACCCTGTGTGACCAAGATGTAGCGCACGGGACTGCTATCCACCGCGTCGAAGTTGCGCTTGTGGATGGGCGCTTCGAAACCCATCCCCGTATTGACCACGATGCGGCCTTCCGGCGTGGTGATGAGGTACGAGTTGGAAAGCCCCTCAGACAGATAGATGAAGTCGGTGATCTTCTGCGCTTCGGGCTGGGATGCGGGTTGAATCTCAAAGCCGCTCGGGCGCGAACGATACAGTGGTGTCGAGGTCATGGTCTTCCTGGCAACGGGGACGCGGAGGATAGCCGTGCTCTGGGGGCCGTGCTAGGGTCGCCCCTCGCTCGATGAACGACTTCAAGATCCCTTTGCGCGGCGCGCACAATCCATCGAGCCAAGGCGCAGGCACGACGCCCGGCTCGTTTGCCAACGCTGCTGACATCGGCGGCCCCCTCACCTTCTCGTCTCCCGATACACCGGGGATGCCGCAACCGAGCGACAAGACCGCCTGGGACTTCATGCCAGAGGATTGGCACTGCAAAGACGGCCGATGGCAGCCACCCGCGGGCTTCGTGGCCGTGACCCAGCTGGAGCATGCCCGGCTCGGCGCCGTCACGCCGGCCATGCGGCGCGTCGCCGAACGTGAGACCCACTTGACCCCAGAGCAGGTGCGCGACGAGGTGGCGGCGGGGCGCATGATCATCCCGGCCAACAAGGTTCATCTCGACCACGCCCTCGACCCGATGTGCATCGGCCGGGCAGGCCTCACCAAGATCAACGCGAACATGGGCGCGTCGCCCGTGTCATCCGGCACTGATGAGGAAGTCGAAAAGCTTCAGTGGGCTGAACGCTGGGGTGCCGATACGGTCATGGACCTGTCGACGGGGGGCGACCTCGATGCGACCCGCGAAGCGATCATCGTCAACGCACGAGTGCCGATTGGAACCGTTCCCATCTATTCGATGATCATCGGACGCAGTATCGAAGAACTCACACTCGATGTGATTCTCGAGACGCTTCGCCATCAAGCGCGCCAAGGCGTCGACTACTTCACGATTCACGCCGGCGTCGCACGAGAGCATCTGCCGTTCATTCGCAAGCGGTTGATCGGGATCGTCTCCCGCGGCGGTTCGCTCCTCGCCAAATGGATGCTGCACCACGGCCAAGAGAACCCGACGTACGAGCATTTCGAGGCAATTTGCGACGTGATGCGTGAGTACGACGTCTCTTTCTCTCTAGGGGATGGCCTGCGCCCCGGTGGACTTGCGGACGCCACTGACGACGCGCAACTCGGCGAGCTCGACCGACTCGGTGAGCTGACGGAACGCGCTTGGCGCAAGGGGTGCCAGGTCATGGTCGAAGGACCGGGCCACGTGCCCTTCGACCAGGTCGAATACAACATGAAGCTGCAGCGGCAACGCTGCCATGGCGCCCCGTTCTACGTGCTCGGCCCGCTGGTCACGGACGTGTTTCCTGGTTACGACCACATCACGAGTGCGATCGGCGCGACGGCCGCGGGCTATCACGGCGCAGCGATGCTCTGCTACGTGACGCCCAAGGAGCACCTGGGCCTCCCGAAAAAGGACGACGTCAAGCAAGGCTGCATCGCCTACAAGATCGCGGCCCACGCATCGGACGTGGCCCTCGGGATTCCTGGGGCTCGCGATTGGGACGACGACCTCACACGGGCCCGCGCGGCACTCAACTGGGAGAAGCACTTCGACCTCGCGTTCGACACCGACACGGCGCGGGCGTTTCACGACGAGGACTTGGACGTCGACACCGATTTCTGCGCGATGTGCGGCCACGATTGGTGCTCGGTGCGCATCTCCAAAGAAATCGTCGAGTTCGAGTCGGGCAAGGCCAGCGGCTTCGAGCGGGACCGCGTCGTGAAGTCGGCCGCGCTGACGCCCGAGCAGCAAGAAATCCTCCGTGCGCGCGGCCACCTCTCGCCCGAAGAACTCCACAGGCTGGCGGGCAAGACGAAAAGCGCGGTCGGCGACACGGAAAAGGCCGCTTGCCACAGCGACGTCGTGCGCAGCGAATCCGACGCGTTGCAAGTGCAGGGCGAAAAGCTACTACAGTTGCGCACGAAGGGGACTCAGGGAGCGCCGCGCGCATAGCGGCGCTCCGGTGAAAGGTGAAAACATGGGGAAGAAACTGATCCTGGGCCTGATGATCGGCATGTTGGCAATCGCGTACGGCTGCTCCAAGGAGTCCACCGGCACGACGGCGTACTCGCTCGGGGCCCTCGACTACCAGATGGGGTCCACCGACGTAGCCGCCGGCACCGAGGTCTACGCCGAGTTCTGTGAAGGCTGCCATCCCGGCGGCGAAGAAGGCGACGGCCCGAAGATCGCAGGCACCG
>QMMB01000535.1 GCA_003647035.1 Deltaproteobacteria bacterium
CATATTGTGGTCCGGCAAATGCGATGATCACGAGCGCCGCCCCGACGACCATCAACGTCGCTCTCGTGACACGCCACCATTTTGCGCGGCCCACACTCAAAGGCTCGACCGTGGCGCGCTTGCCGAACCTTTGCGTCGCGCGTTGCCGTCTCGCGGCGTTCCACCAGAGCGCAGCGACGGCAGCGGGGACCAAGCCGAGGAGCCAGAGTGCCTGAGGATTGGCCCAACTCACGGCCACCTCCTCAGCCACAACAGGACCAGCAGCTCGATCAATAGGAAGATCAACGCGGGACCGACGAATGCGGGAAACAGCTCGGTGTACACGCGCCCGGCATCCTCGATGTCGGTCTTCTCGAGCGCGTCGAGGATCTGATGGAAGCTTTCCTCGAGAGCGGCACGGTCACTCACCAAGAAGAACTCACCGCCCGTCTTGTCGGCCATCTGCTCGAGCAGCTCCGGATTGACGGGGTAGTTCGCGGTGCCGAAGATCGCGCGGCCGAAGAGACCGGTTCCCTGTTGAACGGGCGCGGTATCGGAGACGCCCATCAAGATGGGGTAAATCTTCACCTCCATGGCGCTCGCAAGGTCTGCGGCTTGTGACGGAGACACGTTGCCTGCGTTCGACTCTCCGTCGGTCAGGAGAATCATCACTTTGCTCTTGGCCCGCGAACGCTTGAGGCGATTGAGGCTGACACCGACTGCGTTGCCGATCGCGGTACCGCGCCCGTCGATTTGATCGAGCTGTAGACCTCGAAGCGCCGTCCGCAACGCCTCTCGGTCGGTCGTGAGAGGGAGTAGGGTGTACGCATCGCGACCAAACACGACCGCACCGATTCGATCGTTCGGGCGGCGATTGATGAAGTCGCGCACGACGGCTTTCGTCGCCTTGAAGCGCGTCGGCCGGATGTCCGCGGCTGCCATCGAGCCCGACATGTCGAGCGTGAGGATGATTTCGATGCCACTGACTTCTGCGGTGTCTCGCGCGTGAATGCTTTGAGGTCCCGCCAGCCCCACGACGAGGAGCGCCAATGCTACGGTGCGGAGCGCGCTTGGCAGGTTCTCGAGACGAATTCGCCAGCTGCTTTTGGAATCTCGCAGCGCGGCAGCCCGGCTGAATTGGAGCCGTGGCCTCGAGTGACGCTGCACCCAGACACGAGCAAACCATGCCATCGGCGCGGCGAGCAGCAGCAGGGCGGCCCAGGGGCGTTCGAAGCGTAGTTGCTCATCGGTGATGAGAAGCTGATAGCGAGACTCGAGCCAACGCAGGCTGAGGACGAGCCCTACGAAAGCGGCGGCCGCCAACCAACCGGCTGCCCATGCGCGGCGCTGCACCGGACTCACGACGGGTTTCCGTTCTGCGCAACGGCGGCGGGGCGAGTCCGATCGACCAAGGTCAGCGCTTCGTCGATCAACGTGAGCGACGCTTCATCGGCCAACGACGCCTTGGCGAACTTCACCAGATCGCACTGGCCTAGAAACCCCAGCGCGTCTTGCGGCTCGATGGCGAGTGACTTGGCCCGACGGAGCTGATCAGCGATCTCGTCGGTGGTGCTTTCGAGGCCGTGGAAGCCGAAGCGGCGACCCAGGTAGGCGCGGATCGAATCGCTGACCGCGTCCACCCACTGTTCGGTACGGCCCTCGGAGATCGCTTCCGCGCGGCCGCGCTCGAGCTCATGAAGCTCTCTTAGGGCGGTCTCCCAGGGGGGAGGGGGAGGCGGCGGCGCGGGCTCCGGCCGATCGCGTTTCTGCCACCAGCGCATGAACAGCCAGGCGAGCAATGCGCCCAGCGCGATCGCGAGCAGAATCCCGAGGGCGATGAGCAATCGATAGTCGTCCTGCTCGACGACCACCGGCTTGGTCGGTGGTTTGAGTTGCGCGTCGGGCTCGTTGGCCAGGAGCGACTGAACTTCAATCGTGCTCGTGTTCGATTCGAGCTCGATGAGCTCGCCCGCGGCGCTGGTGACCCGCACGCGAATGGGCCCAAGCTCGTGAACGCCGGCCTCGAAGCACAAGAGCTGAAGCTCGAACGTGAACGTCTTGAGCTTGCCGTCGGGCGAGAGCTCGACGAAGAGCTTCTTGTCGAGGATCTCGAACGGGGCGAAGGGCTGTTCGGGCACCGCCGCTTCGTCGGTGGCGGCCACGACGACCGTCAAGATGACATCGATCGAGTCGCCGAGCGTGGTCCCCGGTGGCGCGTCGAGCGCGATCGTAGGCTCCTGCGCCAACCCGATCGCGGGCGCGAGCCATGACAACACGATGATGGCAGCCGCGTGTCTCACCGATAGCCCGTGAGTCGCCGTTGCCGGAGCCGAAACAGCTCCGTCAGCGGTCTGACGAAGTCGCGGTCGGTGCTGACCGTGACGTGGTCGAGCTGCAGTCGGCGAAATAAGTGTTCACGTGCGGCGCGTTGGCGCTGCGCCTCGCGCGCATAGTCGGCACGCACGTCCAAATCAGAGGTGTCGACCTCGACGAGCTCCCCGGTCTCCAGGTCCTCGATGAGAGCGAGCCCCACGTCCGGCAGCTCGTCTTCCCTCGGGTCGACGATCTGGATTGGGATCAGATCGTGCTTCGCCGACACCACCTTGAGCGGCTTTTCGTATTGGTCGGCAATGAAGTCGCTGATCAGAAAGGCCACCGTCCGGCGCTTGCCGATACCGCCGAGCAGGTCCAACGCCACCCCCAAATCGGTCCCTTCGCCCTCGGG
>QMMB01000536.1 GCA_003647035.1 Deltaproteobacteria bacterium
CCACTTGCACCGCCAGCACCACCCGCACCGCCCGCACCACCCGCACCGCCCGCACCACCGGCGCCGCCGGCGCCGCCAACACCGCCTTCGCCACCAACGCCACCTTCACCGCCGGCGCCACCCGCGCCGGCGTCGGGCAGTTCCTCGGCACGCAGACACGACTCGCCGTTCTCGCAATGGACCTCGTCAGCCTCACACTGCTTCATGCAGAAATTCCCATAGGCCGTCGCAGCGCAGACGGAACCGCCGCGGCACTCGGACGTATCGAAGCACGCGTTGCCGTCGTTGACCGGCTTCACGCAGGCGATCAGGAACGCCGTCGTCAGGGCAAATGGCAAGAGGAGAGCTCGGGCGGTCATCGAGACGGTATGTAGCAAGAGAGTCGGGAGGGGGCGATTTTTGTACAGTGTGGGCGGCTTAGCGGTAGGCCTGTGTTCGCTCGTCGTAGGTGAAGAGCTCGGCAGCGGCGGCGAGCGATTCCCCTTCCAAGGCAGCTTTGTCGGGGCGAAAGCCGTCGGTCATGGGAATTCGTTCGACCCGCTTGAGCCAGGCCGGGCGCTCGCTCGGGTCCAGTCCCGCGGCAAACTCGTTCCACGCCTGCAAATTCAGGCTTTGGTTGCCGTATGTGACCACGACCGCGACGGGACGATCGACACCGTCGTGATCGACCCCGAAGACGACGGTGTGACGCAGAGGCGGGAAGCCATACAGAGCGTCCTCGATCGTTCGAGTCGCGACGATACCCGCCTCGGTCCGTAGCATTCGACTCGCCCGATCGACGAACCAAAAATCCCCGTCGGCGTCGCGCCGCAGAACATCCCACGTGATGAACCAGGTGTCATTGGCCTCGAATACCCCCCGCAGGAGACGCCGCCCCGCCTCGTCGCCCCCGGTGAAGCTCGCAAGCGGATGGTCGGCATCGAGCCGGGCGAGCAATACGCCCGGCTCCTCGACCTGACAGCGCATGAGCAGGCCATGCTCATCACGACTGAACTCCTCGGACTCGAAATCGTATCGGACGAGTGCCACCTCGGCGCTGCCGGGAAGTGGGCGGCCAAGCGCACCCACCTTCTCGCCGGACGCGTTGGCCAGCACGGCGTTGCCTTCGGTCGCGGCGTAGAACTCGAGAATACCGACGGGGCCGAACCGGTCGACGATGCGCTGCCAAACGTCGCGCCGGAGCCCACTCCCTGCAAAAAGGCGGATCGAATTCTCGTTGTCGGCGGCGGACGGCTCCGCGCGGAGAAGCTCGCGGAGCATCTCGCCCGCATAGAAGACCACCGTCACGCCGTAGCGGCGAATATCTCCCCAGAAGCCGTCGGGGTCGAACCGTGTCGCGAGCGCCAGGCGGGAGCCCCCGACCAGTCCTCCTCCGACGGCCACCAACATGCCGGCCGGGTGATGCAGGGGCAGGCAACAGTACACGGTGTCGGCTGGAGACAACGTGCATGCCGCCGCGGCGCCGTAAGCCGAGAACGCCCAGCGTTGGTTGGTGATCTTGGCCGCGCGCGGTTTCTTGCCGCGTCCCGCCGTAAGCATGATGAGCGCCAAGTCCCGCGCACAGCCTGGATTGGGCTCGTACCAGCCGGGGAGCTCCACCGTGTCCGGATCGATGAGCTCCATGTCCGTGACGCCCGAGGGGAGCGCTCGTTGTTCGTGTGCCGCACCGAGCACGAGCACCTCGTCGAGCAGCTCTTTGCCCAACGCCGCGCTCTGCGGGTCTGCGATGAGAAAGCGCGGAGCGGATCCATGAATGGCCTCTCGAAGCGTGGCAACGTCACGGTCCGGGCTCAGCAAGATCGGGACCGCGCCCAGACGGCTCAATGCCGCCGTCACGGAGAGATAACTCGGCCGCGGCCCCATCAGCACGGCAATCGGCTCCCCCCGTCGAACGCCGCAACGGATCAGACCGCGTACGATGTTGTCGACTCGACGGTCGGCCTGCGCGTACGAGAACGCGCGGCCTTCCCAAAGAAAGAACGTGCCCTCCGGGTTGGAAGCGGCCTGCTCGGAGAGGGCGAGCCCCATGCTCACCCGCGTGTCCGGGCCCATCTGTTGGAGAACGCTGAGACGCGGAACCTGCCAACGAAGGTTGTCGAGTTGCTCGCCGAGGTCGGTGGCCGTCCGTCCGAGTCGCTGCCACAAAGCGCCGAAGGTGCCAAGAACGGTTCGATAGAAAAGCTCGAGATCGAAATCGACCTGGTCGAAGCTCGCTTCCTCTGGTTCTTCGAGCGGGGGCGGGGCCTGGAGCACCGAGGGCTCAGGACCCGCGCCTTCGCGCCAGCGCACCCAACTCGCGACGGTCGGCCACGTGAACGACATCGCCTGGCTGCCCACGACCAAGCCGAAATGCCCTGCCCGCATCGACACCTCGAACAGCTCCGCGTTGGGGGCAGCACCACGAATCGCGCGAACCGCTGATTCGCTAGCGATCGTGTCCCGCTCGCCGACGAAGAACATGACAGGACAGGTAATGTCCGCCAGCGTGACGGTTCGACCGTTGACGACGAAGCCGCCCGAGAGCAGCCGATTGTGAACGACGAACTCGTCGATGAACTTCTTGAGCGCGGGGCCGGGCCAGGCGACGAAGCCTTCACCACCCAGGAACCGCCGGCGTGCCTCGCGTTTCTCGAGCGCCTGCCGGTCGTGCAACTTTCGGATGAAGTCCACGAGCTGGCCGACTTCTTTGTTGGCGGCGAG
>QMMB01000537.1 GCA_003647035.1 Deltaproteobacteria bacterium
CAAACCGACCAAGCGCAAGGTCGCCAAGGGCAAGAAACGCAAAAAGCGCAAACCTAGCGCTGGCTCGCTGCTGCCGAAGTTGGTCGGGTTGGCGCTGGTGACCGGCGCGCTCCTCGTGCTGGGGGCGTACGCGTATTTCAGCCGCGACCTGCCATCCGTCAGCGCGCTGCGCGACTACAAGCCCCCCCAGACTACGCGCGTCTATGACCGCCACAAGGAGGTCATTGGCGAGATCTTCGCCGAGCGCAGGACCGTGATTCCGATGTCGAAGGTCCCCCGGCACATGGTTCTCTCGGTCCTGGCCGCCGAGGACGCGGATTTCTACGAGCATGAGGGGCTCGACTACACCGGCATCCTGCGCGCAGTGGGCCGGGACATCGTCGCGGGACGGGCCGCGCAGGGCGGCAGCACCATCACCCAACAGGTGGTCAAGCTGATGCTCTTGACCCCGGAACGCACGATCTCGCGAAAACTGCGCGAGCTCATCTTGGCCCGACGGCTGGAGAACGAGCTCTCCAAGGACGAAATCCTACACCTCTACCTCAACCACGTGAATTTCGGCCGTGGGCGCTACGGGATCCAGGAAGCGGCGAGATACTACTTCGCAAAGAACGCGAGCGAGCTCACGCTGGCGGAGTCAGCGATGTTGGCGGGCGTTCCGCAAGCGCCGACGCATCTCTCGCCCCGGCGCAACCCGGAGGCTGCCAAGCGACGCCAAAACTACGTGCTGTCGCAACTGCTAGCCAAGCGGGAGGTGTACTGGCCGGACTTGACCGAAGAGACGATCGCTGCGGCTCGCAAGGAGAAAATCGAGCTCGCCCCGGTGCCGGAGGGTTCGGGTAGCGCGCCCGAGGTGCTGTCGATCGCGAAGCGAGCGCTGCGTACCGCGGCCGGCGACGAGGCAATGGGTGAAGGCGGCTACGAGGTGTACACCACGATCGATCTCTCGCTGCAACGCCAAGCGCGGCAAGCGCTTCAACGTGGGCTGCGCGCCGTGGACGACCGGCAGGGCTACCGAGGGCCGTTTCGTCACAGCAAGCGAAGAGGCGGACCCAAAGCCACCAAGCCAGTCGACTCACTGCGAATGGGCCGAACGTACATCGCACGGGTAACCGGCACTAGCGATGAGAACGAAAGCGTCCGGCTCGATGTCGCAGGTCATGCCGCCGTCCTTCAGATGCGCGACGCTGCCCGGTACAACCCGGACGGGCAACGAGCCTCGGCTTTCGCCAAAAAGGGCGACCTCCTACCGATCTCGATCACGCAACTGGGCGCAGAGGATGACCCCGCCACTGCACGAATGGAGCGAGGCCCCGAAGGCGCGGTCGTCGTCATCGAGCCCCGCTCGCGACACGTCCTGGCTCTGGTCGGGAGCTTCGCCGCGCAGAGCGGGTTCAACCGAGCGACCCAGGCAATTCGCCAGCCCGGCAGCGCGTTCAAGCCGATCGTCTATGCGCGGGCGATTCAGTCCCGACGCTTCACGGCGGCATCGCTCGTCGTCGACGCGCCGGCCGTGTACGACGAATGGAAACCGCGCAACTACGAGCAGTGGAACTATCAGGGCGCTGTTCGGCTCCGCCAAGCGCTCGCGCGTTCGATCAACATGGTCGCGATTCGGGTGATCGAAGACGTCGGGGTGCATGACGTTGCGGAGTTTGCGCGACAGGACGGCATCACGACCAAGCTCGAAGAAGACATGGCGCTTGCGCTCGGCGCAAGCGGGGTGAGACCGATCGAGCTCACCAACGCCTATGCCACGTTCGCCGCGGGCGGGCGGTGGGCGCCCACACGGATCGTGAGCAAGATCGTCGCTCCCGATGGAACGCGCCTGCAACTCCCGACTGGGGATCCGGCTCGTGACGTCATGACCCCAAGCGAGGCGTACGTCGTAACGAGCATGTTGCGTAGCGTCGTCACCGAAGGCACCGGTGCGCCGGCCCAGCGTCTCGAGCGTGCGGTGGTCGGGAAGACCGGCACGAGCAACGAAGCGCGGGACGCATGGTTCGTCGGTTACTCGCCGTCGGTCGTGGTTGGGGTGTGGGTCGGCTTCGACGACTCCCGCTCGCTCGGCAGGCGCGAGACCGGAACGAGAACGGCGCTTCCGATCTGGATCGATGTCATGGATGCGGCGGACAAGACGCCGAAGGAAACCGACTTCGCGATGCCAAGCGGAGTGACTCGGGCACGCGTGGATCCCGCGTCGGGCCTGCTGGCCTATGAAGGCCAGGAGGACGCCGTCGAAGAGGTCTTCCTGACAGGCACCGCCCCGGTCGAAGTCGCGAATCCGCCCGATGTCGCCGACCCGAACCTGTTCTTGATGGAGCAGTACGACGACGAGGGCGAAAGCGCGCTGAACGACACCGCGCAAGTCCCACGCGAAGAACGGGCCCTTGGCGGCGTAGCCGCACCATGAACCGGTTGTCGACTCGCGTCGTCGTCCTCTTCGCAGTGGTCGCGACGTTTCCCGTCGCACTGACAGGGGTCGTCTGGCTGGCGGTATCGCAATGGGGTGCGGACACGGGGACTGGCGAAGTAGAGATGGCCCGCACCCAACTCGCTGAGCTCGATGCGCAGCGGGAGGAGGCGGTGAGCCGCCTTTGCCGCGACGACCTGGCCATAGACACGCTGCTTCGGGAACGTGGGGAGGAAAGCCCGCCGGCGCTCGACTATGACCGCCTGTTTCGTGGGTCGATGAAAG
>QMMB01000538.1 GCA_003647035.1 Deltaproteobacteria bacterium
TCTCCTCGTCGGTCTTGCCAAGCTCCACGAGTGCCTGGTCCACCCCGGCCAGTTTCTCTTCGAGGACGGTCACGTGATCAATGTCACAGGAAATCGACGCCCCGTAAAGTCTTTCACTCGAAAATAAGCTCAGGCGGGCGAAGAAAAACGAGCGATTTCAGCTTCGAGGATCGGAATGCGGTCCTGTCCCCACGTAGAATAGGCCCCGATGTGAAGAGAGGGGACACCCCAAAGACCCAGGTCGGTGAGGGCCTCTCGGTTCGCTTTGCCCTTCTCTTTCCAGCTACTGTCCTCGATGGCCGCCCGCACCTCCGGCTCGCTGATGCCAGCGCGCTCGGCAAGAAACACGAGGTCGGGAACATGCGCGACATCTCGGGCCTCGGACCAGATGCCCTGCATTAGCGAACGTGCCAGCTCGAGCTCGCGCCCGGTGCCAGCGGCACAGGTGAAAAACAACGCCATGCAGTGGCCGATGCCCTTCCCCAGCGGATCGCAGACATGGCCGAACGGGATCCCGAGTCGGTCAGCCTCGCGCTTCGCATCGTGCACGATGTAGAGCCTTTTCGCGCGCGGAACGGGCAGGCCGCGCATCACCATGGGGAGAACAGGACGAACGGTGACGTCGACGGCGTGACGGTCCCGAAGCTCGATCAGCTGGGGAATCGCGAGATACGAGTAGGGGCTACGGAACGAAATGAAGACCTCGATGTGCGGCTTGCTCCCCGGCGCTCCCCGAATGATCGATGCGAGACCCGGCGCGGGGCCGCTCGTCACATCGACACCGCCTTCGAGCCCTTCTCGTCGGAGCCTGTCCTCGACGTAGTGAAGGCGGTCGACGCCCCAATACCACTCGCCTCCGTAGTGGAGCATCCCCGGTTGGTAGTGCCCGGCACGCTCGAGGGAAGCGTAGTTGGCTTCGAGCGCGGGCCGGACCTCCTCGCCTGACACGCTCCCGTGCCGCTCGACGATCGCGGCAACCGCCGCACCGTCGTCAGCCCAGACCGCCTCCCCGAGCTCCGCGGCGATTTGCAGCTGTTCATCGGCAGAGCGACGTTCGAGCAGCACGGCGTGGGCCCGTCGCGTGCGGTCTTCAGAAGGCGGCACCGCGTTCAGCGGGAAACTCAGCCCATAGCTCTCGGCTAGAATGGACGCATCGCGGACTGCGTGATGCAGCAGCATGTCCGGCGCAGGGTTGGCGGCAGTGCTGGGGTGCGCGACCGGAACGATCTCGATCCCTAGCCCGTATTCGCTCGTCAATCGCCGAGCGGCCTGGACCAGCAGGTGGCTGTAGGGATCGTCGGCGCGGTAATAGAGCCGCGCGTGACGACGCCCGCCACGGAGCACTCGGCCGACCGTGTGCAGCGCGTACTTCGCCGGCCGTGAGTTGAGATAGACGTTGATCCCCGCGCCGATGATCTGGGATTTCGCAGACATCTAGGCGGCGCCCACGAGCTCGTACACTTTGGTGACCGCTTCGCCGAGCTTGCTCGGGTCGGGACCGCCAGCCTGGGCAAAATCGGGTCGGCCTCCACCGTTTCCGCCCACGACCATCGCCGCGGCTTTGACGATGTCACCCGCCCGGAACCGACCGACGAGGTCCTTCGAAACACTGCAGACGAGTAATGCCTTCTTACCGTCCTTGCTTGTCGAGCCAAGCAGGATGACCGCAGGCGCGAGCTTGTCCCGCAACTGGTCGGCCATCTCGCGAAGCGCACCGGCATCGCCAAGCTCGACCGTCGCCCCTAGCACGCGAGCCCCGTCGACTTCGCGCGCTTGCGCTGAGAGGTCGGCGCTATCAACGGACATCAACGAGCGATTCAAACGTTCGACCTCGCGCTGCGATTCCTTTTGCTGCTCCAAAAGACGCTCGACTCTGTCGCGAAGCTTCGAGGCAGGCGCCTTGAGCAACGCCGCCGCGCCCGTGAGCTCCGATTCGACGCGACGCAGATGCCCGAGTGCGTTGAGTCCCGTCGTCGCCTCGATGCGACGCACGCCAGCGGCAAGACCTGTCTCTGAGAGAACCTTGAACAAACCGATGTCGCCGGTCCGATACGCATGGGTGCCGCCGCAGAGCTCGAGCGAGGGGCCAATGGTGAGCATCCGGACGACGTCCCCGTATTTCTCCTCGAAGATGCCGATCGCACCGCGCGCCTTGGCCTCGTCCATCGGAAGCGTCTCGGTCGTGATTTCGGTGTTCTCGAGCACGCGAGCGTTGACGAGATTTTCGATTTGCTCGATCTCCTCGGCTTCGAGCGAGCGGGTACCACTGTAGTCGAAGCGCAGGCGGGCCGGACCGACGAGCGAGCCCTTCTGAGCCACGGTGTCACCGACGACCTGACGTAGAGCCCAGTGCAGGAGATGGGTCGCGCTGTGGTTGCGGCGGGTCGCGCTCCTGAGTCCATGGTCCACGAGGAGCTCGACCTCCGCCCCCGTGTGGAACGAGCCGGACACGACCTTGCCACGATGCACGATCAGCCCATCGACGGGCTTGTGCGTGTCTTCGACTTCGAAGCGCGAACCCTCGCTTTCGATGACGCCGCGGTCGCCCACCTGGCCGCCCTGCTCCGGATAGAACGGCGTCGCGCGCGTGATGATCTCGCCCTCCGCGCCGTTGTCGAGCTCGTCGACGGAACCACCGTTTGCGACCAGCGCGATGACTTCGCTTTGGGCGCTCTCCGTGTCGTACCCGAGA
>QMMB01000539.1 GCA_003647035.1 Deltaproteobacteria bacterium
AGGATTCTGGACTGGCCGGGACCGCGAAAAGAAAGGTCTGTGGTTGTTTTGGCAGCCAGGGTCAGGGTCCGGTTAATCGGCGCACTGGCGCCGGGTCGTTTGCGTTGAACCTTGACGATACGGCATGACCCACAGGTGTTGATAATTTTTGCGCCGCCGACGGTCTTAATCAGGCGCGTGCATTTCAGGGCGGCGTCGGCCTGGGCGGCGTTCTCGAACCGCCTGGCGCGACGCCGGTGATCATCGAGGATGGGGCCTTCCTCGGCTCGCGCTCGATAGTCGTCGAAGGGTCCCGCATCGGCGAAGAGGCCGTGCTCGGCGCAAACGTGGTGATCACCTCTAGCACCAAGATCATCGACGTCAGCGGGGAAGAACCGATTGAAATGCAAGGCTATGTGCCGCCTCGCTCCGTGGTCATTCCGGGTACGCGCCCCAAGCAATTCCCGGCCGGCGAGTATCAGGTTCCCGTAGCGCTGATCATCGGACGGCGGAAGGCGAGCACCGACAAGAAGGTCACGCTCAATGACGCGCTTCGAGACTTCGGCGTGTCCGTCTAGTACCCCCCCTAGTACCCCCCCTAGTACCCCGCTAGCACCCCGTAGGACCGACGCGCCGCATCGGTGCCAGTGCCAGCGTCGGTACGGGGCCCAGATGGGTACGTGGACGGTGAAGAAATCGGGCGTTGCCGGTTGGAAAGCTCCGAGCCGGTCCCGTAACGGCGACCTTGGGGGGACGTTTTTTGCTGCGCCGGTCTGGGCGACGAGGTCTTCGTGGGGCAATGTCGCCCCGAGGGACAATCGCGTGTTGAAGTAGCCGGCTCATCCATATATAGATGCCCAATGCGCAACATCTGCCTATTGTTCGTTCTCGGTCTTCTCATCAGCGGCGACTCGTTCACCAGTCACGCTGCTGCCGAAGAGACGCATCAAATTCGCATTGCGACCTTGGCGCCCAGGCAGTCGTCTCTCGGCGATATCTACCAGACGTTCAAAATCGGGATGAAGAAGGCGACCAACGGCGCGGTCAACGTGAAGATGTACTACGGGGGCATCGCCGGCGATGAAATCACCGTCGTTCGGAAGATGCGTGTTGGGCAGCTCGACGGTGCGTTGATCACCTCGACTGGCCTGTCCGCCCTCGTTCGGCAGGTACTCGTCATGGAGGCCCCCGGCCTCATCCGGAGCTACCCCGAGCTCGACGCGGTGCGTGAAGACCTCGCGCCGCAGTTCGAAGCGCTGTTTGAGAAAGCCGGATACAAGCTCGTCGCTTGGGGCGATGCGGGCAAGACTCGGATCTTCTCCACCAGCAAGATCTTTGGACCTTCCGACTTGCAGAACGTGCGGCCGTGGGTGTGGAAAGACTCCGCGACGATGAAGGCGTTCATCAAGGCTGCGGGGGCCAACGGCGTGTTGCTGAACTTGCCCGAGGTGTACTCCGGATTGCAAACCGGCATCATCGACACGATTATCGCCTCCTCCGTCGGCGTGCTGGCTTTCCAATGGCATACGAAGCTCAAGACCATGGCCAAGCAGGCGGGTGGCATCGTCACCGGCGCCTTCGTCATCAGACTGGACCATCTGGCGACCCTTCCCCAAGAGGCCCGCGACTATCTCGACGCGGTTTCCGGCGAGACCGAAGACAGGTTGCGCGTGGAAGGCCGCAAGATCGACGACGAGGCAGCGGTGATGCTCTCGAAGAAGCTCAAGGTCATCAACCTGTTCCGGGCCCAGCGCCAGTGGGAAGAAGTTCAGTTCACAGCCCGCGAATCACTCGTCGGGCGCATGTACTCGAGGGCTCTCCTGAGCCGAGTGCAGGAGATCCTAGGGAAGTAGCGCTCGGTCACTGGCAGCGACAGTGTCAGCGACAGTGGCAGTGTCAGCGACAGTGTCAGCGACAGTGCCAGCGTCAGTGCCAGCGTCAGTGCCGGTGTCTGTGCCAGTGACCGCGCCAGTGTCTGTGCCAGTGACCGTGTCTTGTGACTCGACTTTGTCTTCGTGATCTCCTTTTTCGCCTGTGAGTGGGGTCGGGCTTGCGCCCTTCTGGGGAACCCCACTCACAGGCGAAAAAGGAGATCACTCATGGGACTCATCATTCAGCAGAAGGCACTAACAGCAGCGGGGGGGCTGCGGCAGATTCTTCCGGTTGTTCGCAGGCGGGATCGGTCGCTCTTCGACCAAATCCATCGGGCGATGAATAGCGTCGTTCTCAACATCGCTGAGGCCGATGGAAACGATGCGGGGACGGCAAGGGCGCGGTTCGCATCGGCCTGCGGCTCGGCCAAGGAGGTGCGCGCGGGGCTCCAACTCGGAGTCGCGTACGGGTACTTCTCGAGCGCGAAGGTCCAAGCGGTGGACACCACGCTCGATGAAGTCTGCGCGATGTCCTGGAGGCTCTCGGGCCGCTAGAGCCTTCGGCCCAAACACCAAGTGATGGCGCACACCTCGTCGAGCCTCTCGTCGAGGTAGGTCGCCCTGCGGGCCTCGATGTACCCCCAATCGCTTGCGACGTTCAAAGCCGCCCGAACTTCCTTCGCCGACCCACAAGCGGTTGAAAACCGCGCCTTCGCATTCCCCGCATCACTCCCGCGAGCCTCCGCGATGTTCAGGACGACGCTCTGTGCAGCCCGCTTCAGCTGCTCCGCCAGCGACTTATCCTCTTCGCGAATCGCATGAAGAAGGGG
>QMMB01000540.1 GCA_003647035.1 Deltaproteobacteria bacterium
CTACGCAGGCGCGCTCATGACTGCGGCCTGGATTCTCGACAACGAACGAAACCAGGACCTCACTGAGCTTCGACAGGTGACCACGGCCCGCCCACTCGAAAGCAACGACACCGCCGAGGCGGACCAGGCCTACGCCAGGAAGTTGCAAGCCAAGACGGCCGACCTGCGCAAGGTGGTGCGTGCGCTGCGCATCTTGTCAGAGGCACCCCTGCGCTCCGGTTCCGACCTCGCCGAGCAGGCGATCCGGCGAGATCCAACGGCACAGCTCGCCTACCTCGCCAACGCCAACTACTTCCGCCTGCGCGGCCACTGGCTCGAGTACGATCGCATGATGCGATACGCCGACGACGCCGAGGGGGACCCGCCGGTTCGCACCTACCTCCGCGCCATGGAGGCGTTCGAACGGTACGTCGACCCGGCTCGCTGCGAGAAGCTCCTCAGGGAAACCCTCGCGAAACGACCAGATTTCGTCCGAGCTCAAGCCAACCTAGTCCTCGTGACCAACAGCGCCGAGGCCAAACATGCCGCCCTCCAAGCCCTCGAGGCCCTGAGCCCCACCCACCTCGTAGTCAGGCTAGCCGGCCCCACCATCAAAGCAGAATTCAAAACCAGCGAAGAACTAAAAAGCGTCCTCTCCAACTAGCCCCTTCGGGCACCTGCGCTGGCACGGGCACTGGCACTGACACTGACACTGCCTACGGGGGGATGGGGCGGAGGGTTATTGTGATTGTTGTTTCCCCTGCTGGGAGGTCGAGCTCCATGTCGTGGGGGAAGTGGTCTTCGGCTTGGATGGTCATGAGGTGGATGCCGGGGGCGAGCGCTTTGGGCTCTGCTGTGAGAACGGTTGCGCGGCCGAAGTAGTGACCGTCGATGTAGACCGAAGCGTTTGGAGGAATCGTGACGACCTTCAGCCGCGCCGGCTCCGCCGCGACGGTGCCGCTCCTTGCGCAGCTGCACGCGACGAGCACCAGCACCAGGGCAGCGACTCTTACTCCCATTCGATCGTCGACGGGGGCTTGGACGAGATGTCGTAGCAGACACGATTGCAGCCGCGGACCTCGTTGATGATGCGAGTCGAAACCCTCGCCAGCACCTCGTGCGGAATCCTCGACCAGTCCGCGGTCATACCGTCCCGCGAATCAACCGCGCGAATGGCGACCACGTACTCGTACGTTCGCTCGTCACCCATGACACCGACGGTCCGCACGGGAAGAATCACGCAAAACGCCTGCCAGATCTTGTCGTAGAGGTCTGAGGCGCGCAGCTCCTCGATGAAGATCGCGTCGGCTTCACGCAAGATGTCGAGCCTCTCGCGCTCGATCGCGCCCGGACAGCGAACCGCGAGGCCTGGACCAGGGAACGGATGACGCCAAAGCAAGTCATGTGGCATGCCCATCGCCTCGCCTACCTCGCGAACCTCGTCCTTGAAGAGCAGTCGCAGGGGCTCGATGAGCTCCAGGTGCAGGGTGTCCGGCAATCCGCCTACGTTGTGGTGGCTCTTGATGACCGCACTCGGCCCCTTGAACGAGAGGCTCTCGATGACATCGGGGTAGAGCGTCCCCTGCACGAGGAAACCGACGTCTTCGAGCTTTTCGGCTTCACGCTGAAATACATCGATGAAGATGCGCCCGATGATCTTCCGCTTCTTCTCCGGGTCGCCTACACCGTGAAGCGCATCTAGGAACTCGTCGGCCGCGTCGACGTGAATCAGCTTGAGCCCAAAGTGGTCACGATAGGTGTGGACGACGCTTTCGGCCTCGTCTTTTCTGAGCAAGCCGTTGTCGACGAAGACGCAAGTGAGCCGGTCGCCGATCGCTCTCGAAACCAGCATGGCCGCTACCGACGAGTCGACACCGCCGGACAAACCGCAGATCACCTGCCGGCCCCCGACCTGGCGGCGAATCGTCTCCACGCTCTGCTCCACAAACGAACCCGGCGTCCAGTTGGCCTCGCAACCCGCGACCTCGAACAGAAACCCGCGAAGCATTTCTACGCCACGCGGTGTATGCGCGACCTCCGGATGAAACTGAACGCCGAAAATTTTACGTTGGAGGTGCGCCACCGCGGCGAACGGGCTGTTGGAGGTTCGCGCTATCGTCTCGAACCCCTCCGGCAAACTCTCTACGCGATCGCCGTGGCTCATCCACACGTCCACGTGTGACCCCACCTGAAACCCGTGCAAGAGTCCCTCGGGCTTGGCCACCTCGAGGCGTGCCGGCCCGTACTCCCGCTCGTCGGCCTGCTCGACCTTTCCACCGAGAAGATGGCTCGTGAGCTGCATTCCGTAACAGATGCCCAAGACGGGCACCCCGAGGTCGAACACCCCCGGATCGATGCTGGGAGCCCCTTCGGCAAACACGCTTGCCGGCCCCCCGCTGAGAATGATCGCCTTGGGCGCAAGGTCGCGAATCTCAGCCAGCGAGTAGGTGCACGGCTGAATCTCACAATAGACGCGCTGCTCTCGAATCCGCCGAGCAATGAGTTGCGTGTACTGCGACCCAAAGTCGAGAATCAAGACCCCATCTACGATCATGGCGCGTCTCTAACATGACGACCTAGAGGGGTCGAGGCAGGCTACGAAGCGGGAGAGAACCGCTCGGAGCGATCGGGATACGGCGGTCCGCGGCGCCCCGGTTCTTGCTCTCAACTGACCCGGTAGTTGGGGGCCTCTTTCGTTA
>QMMB01000541.1 GCA_003647035.1 Deltaproteobacteria bacterium
CAACGGGACATCTGCCCGAGCATGACGCGCTTCGAGTCGGACATCATCGCCATGACCCTCGACATCATGCACGGCGATGAGGTCAGCAAGCTCGACCCTTCGCACAAAGCGTGCGGCGCGGTTGGCTTTGGTGGCACCGAGAGCATCATCAATCCGCTCTTGGTCTATCGGGACAAGGCGCGGCTGGACAAGGGCATTGACCGGCCCAACGTGATCATCCCGGACACCGCCCACCCGGCTTTCTCCAAAGGCGCCCACTACCTCGGGATCGACATGATCGTGGCGCCCACCGATCCAAAGACGACCCAGGTCGACGTCGATTTTGTGAGCGATCGGGTGAACGAGCGAACCATCGCCATCGTGGGCTCTGCCGGCAACTATCCATACGGCACCATCGACCCAATCTCCGAGCTGTCTTGCATTGCAGTCGACCGCGGCATCGGTTTGCACGTGGACGGTTGCCTCGGTGGCTTCATCCTTCCGTTTGGCGAAGAGCTCGGGTACGACATTCCCGTGTTTGACTTCCGCTTGCCAGGCGTGACCTCGATATCGGCAGACACCCACAAATATGGCTACGGACTCAAGGGCACCTCCGTGGTCCTCTACCGGGACGCTTCGTTTCGCAAGCATCAGTACTATGTCGCTCCATCGTGGAAAGGCGGCATCTACGCGTCCAACGGCCTTGCCGGTAGCCGCTCCGGCGGCCTCATTGCTGCAACCTGGGCCGCCATGGTGCGCTACGGTCGCGAGGGATATCTTCGCTACGCCAAGCAAATCTTCGAGACTGCGTTCTCAATGCAAAAAGTTGTAAAGAGCCAACCCGAGCTCGTCATGATGGGGACGCCGACGTTCTGTTTCTCGTTTCGCTCAGATGCCTTCGACATCTACCACGTCAACGACTTCATGAAGACTCGGGATTGGCGATTCAACGGCCAGCAAAACCCGTCCGCCATTCACATGTGTGTGACGCGTCCGCAAACTCGGCCGGGCGTGGCCGAAGCGTTTGCCGAGGATCTGCCCTTGGCTGTCGCCTACGCCAACGAGCATCGCGACGCGAGCCCCAAGAGCTCCGCCATTTACGGTGGTGGCGCCGAGGGCATCCCGGTCGACACGCCCGAGGCAGCCGAGCAGCTGATGGTCATGGCGCTGGATGTCCTACAGGCCTATCCGTTCTGAAGCGGAAGGGTCTCGAGCCCAAAGGCCCGTTCGAGAACAAGTGGGCTCGCCAGGTCAGTCCGCGGGAAGCCAGGTCGAGGTTTGCGTGCGAAGCTCCCTTCCAACGTGGAGAAGCAGATGCACGAAGAGATCGAAGCCACGATTGAGCACGGCGAGCGACGTGGACCGGCGTCGGAGTCAGTCCGGGACACGATGGCCGAGGCGCTGGTAGAGGGATGTCGCCTGCTCTCTTCGGAGGAGCCGGCGCACACGCGCGACGTAGCCCGCGTGGTTGGACTGAGCGGCTCGTATTTTCAACGGTGCTTCAAGAAGCACCTGGGTGTCACGCCGCAACAGTACCGCCGGAGAATCCTCGCGGAGCGTGGCCGCGACGCGCTCCGAACGACAGACTCGGTCACCCAGTCGGTCTACGAAGCGGGCTATTCCTCGAGCAGCCGATTCTACGAAGGCGTGGGGCAGGAGCTCGGGATGAAACCGTCGGTCGCCCTGGCAGGGGGGCCGGGGGAGGTGATCCACTACGCGCTCGCCCACTGCTCGCTTGGGCACCTGATGATCGCGTGGACCCGCCGCGGCGTGTGTGAGGTCGGGTTCGCGGACTCCCCGGGCGAGCTCGTACCTCAACTGAAGAGGCACTTCCCAAAGGCGAAGCTCGACGCGTCGGATCCAGCCGAGTGGGTCGAGGCCGTGATCGGAGCCGTAGAGATGACGAGCTCGGTCGACATCCCGCTCGACATCCGAGGGACGGCGTTTCAGGAGCGCGTTTGGCAGGAGTTGCGCGCCATCCCGGCCGGCGAAACGCGAACCTACTCCGAGATCGCGAGCGTGCTCGGCCAGCCCTCAGCCGTGCGAGCGGTGGCGAGGGCTTGCGCGACCAACTCGCTCGCGGTGCTCGTTCCCTGCCATCGGGTGATTCGGAAGGATGGCAGCTTGGCGGGCTATCGCTGGGGCGTCGAACGAAAGCGCGAGTTGCTCCTTCGCGAAGCACGCAAGCGCTCACGTTGAGTCAGTAGCCACTAAGCGAATGTTGGCTCCGTGCGTCGGCGTGACATCAAGCGTTCGCGCGGTCGTGCCTGGAGGAGCCTTCAGCGTGACCGAGCGTAAAGGGCGCGACTCCACGCGACTCGGATTGGCCGCAGGCGAGTCGGGCTTGCGTTCGACGATGTAGAGCACACCAGAGCCAACGCGGAATACCGTCGCCGCACCGTGCTCCTGCGTTCCGGCGGGCGGTGTCGTCCCCAGCAATTTCGCATACAGCTCCACCAGCGCGGCAGGGTCGGATGATTCGAGCTGCAGCCGCGCAATGCCCTGCGCTCCATTGGCGTGACGCGGCGCGTCTGGGGCGGGCGGGATCAGTGGAGCATATGGCGAGCGAAGGAAGGGCAGGGCGGGGTTCAGAATGCTGATGATGTCCCAGCTCACCTTCTGGCCGTCCGGTCGCACGCGGCTCGAATGCAACGGATCGGGGGTAGAGAGGTTCGCCTGCTCGGTCGCATCGGTGG
>QMMB01000542.1 GCA_003647035.1 Deltaproteobacteria bacterium
CACCTTCTGAAGCGCATGACGCGGATCGAGCGGGGCGACCTCTACGAATTCGAAGTCGCCGAGCAGGAGCTTTCTGTAGGTGGAGGGATGCGACTCGCGGGCGGGCGCTATACGTTGCGCGAGCTCGCCGATGGCCACACAGAGGTTGCGGTGGAAACCCGCTATTTCAGTACCAAGTGGCCGCGCTGGTTCTGGAGACCGCTCGAAACCATGGTCTGCCATTGGTTCCACCGCTACCTGTTGACCTCGATGCGACGCACGATCGAGTCGCCGTGAACGCTACAGGGAGGTCGACATGCCCGAGCTCATGCCACCGTATTGGTTGATTCGTGCGGCAGTTGCCGCGGTCTGGCTCTACGAGGGCCTGTGGTGCAAGCTGCTCCGCGGGGAGCCGCGCGAATTCGAGGTCGTCAAGGCGGTGCCGCGCTATGGGCCGCGCTTCGGCGTGCCGTTTCTCATGACCCTAGGGGTCGTCGAGGTCACCCTCGCAGTGTGGGTTCTGACGGGCGCGGCTCCACTGCTCTGCGCAGTTGCGCAAACCGTCTTGCTCGTGTCCCTGAATGCCAACGGGTTTTTCTGGGCCCGGCACGTCATTCACGATCCGCGCGGCATGCTGGTCAAGAACTTCGCGTTCCTGGTCCTGGCCTGGGTCGCCGCCAGCATCCCGGCAGGGACCGCTCCATGACGGCCGCCGTGACGCTGTGGGAACGGGGCCGTCTCGACGCACGTGTCGGCCCGCGCCAAGTGCTGTTCGGACGCATGTACGAAGACGCGTCCATCGAGCTCGACGCCTTCCAGCCAGGGAGCCGTATCTTCTGCATCGCGTCGGCGGGGTGCACCGCCATGAAGCTCGCTCCCCATCATGAGGTCGTCGCTGTCGACATCAATCCTGTCCAACTCGCCTACGCGGAGCGCCGCTTCGATGGCGATCTCGGATTCCGCGGCAGGGCCGAACGGGTCATGGATTTCGCTCGGTTCTTCGGCCCCCTCGCAGGCTGGTGGCCCTCGCGGGTGCGCGCCTTCCTCGAGTTCGACGACCCGGCAGAACAGATGGAGTATTGGCAACGGCACCTCGACACCTGGCGCTTCCGCCCCGCCCTCGATGGGCTCTTTTCGCTCATTGCGCTGCGCTCGGTCTACGCCCCACACTTGCTCGATTTCCTGCCCAAACGACTCGGAGTCGTCATGCGCGGGCGAATGGAACGCTGCTTCGAGCGGCATTCCAATCGCAGCAACCCCTACGCACGTTCCCTGCTACTAGGCGAACTGTCCCCCGACCCGCCACCCCCCGAAGCAAAGGACATTCGGCTCGTGCACGCCGATGCAGCGGAGTTTCTCGAGCAAGAAGCGCCCGGCAGCTTCGACGGTTTCACGTTCTCGAACATCTTGGACGGGGTCGACGACGCCTATCAGCAAAGGCTCCTTGCCGCTGTAAAACGGGCCGCCGCCCCTGGGGCAGCTACCGTGCTCCGCAGCTTCGGTGACACGAACGCCAGCTCGCCGGCGAATCGCGCCGCCGACGACCGAGCGATGCTCTGGGGAAGTGTCCTCGTAAGACCTGCAGCCGAACTCGGGCTCGCGGACGTCACACACGTCGGAAAAGTGTAGTGGGTTCCGCCTTGTGATCCCCCTCGTTTTCCTATCTACTCGGGCGTCATGTCGCTCAAGGCTCATGGCTTTCTGCCTCTGCTGCTCCTGCTGCTCTTGCTGCTCTTGCCCACACTCCTTGTCGGATGCGACACTGTGAAGTTCGCGGCCGAGGCGTCGGGTGAGCTCTTCACCCGCGCCCAGCCAGGGATTGAGCAGTTCTGGGACTACGAAACGGCAGGCAAAGCGATCCCCGCCGGGATTCTCCAGCTCGAAGGCGTCCTTCGTATCGTCCCGGACAACGAGCGCATCCTCATTTTCACGATCGGCTCGTACCTCGGCTACGGCGTCGGCTGGATCGAGGACCGGCTCGAACGAGCCGATGTCGCGGATGACTTCGAGGAAGTGCTCCACTTACGCGGCCGAGCGCGACTCATGTACACGCGGGCTTGGGAACTAGCGAAGCACATGCTGCGGCTTCGAGCCGATCGATTCGACGAAGCCATTGCGGGCGGTACCGACACGCTAGCCGCTTGGCTCGAGACCAACTTCCCGGAGCGCCAAGATGCCGAGGTGCTGCTTCTTGCTTCGCAGGCGTGGGCCGCCAACATCATTTTCAACATGCACGACATGGACGCGATCGCCGATTTTCCCCTGGCCAAGGTGATACTGGAGCGTTCCGTCGAGTTGGACCCGACTTTCTACTTCATGCAAGGAACGATGCTATTGGCCGTGGTCGCATCGCAGCAGTTTCCGCCCGACATCGAGAAATCGAAGGCCCTGTTCGACGAGGTTCTCGCCGGCACCGAGCGTCGATCGCTGATCGTGCAAGTCAGCATGGCTCGTTACTATGCGGTCGCCATCGGGGACTACGAGCTATTCAAGAAACTCTTGGGCGAAGTAGTCGCCGCCGGGGATGTTCTCCCTGAAGCCCGGTTGCTGAACGTCATCGCTCGCAGGCGCGCGGAGCGTTACCTTCACCAACCCTATTTGTATTTCAGTGATGTGGAGGGTTAGCGTGGGCAATCTCCGCGGCTCGATATTCGCGATCTGCTTCGTCTGCTCAGCTGTGTTC
>QMMB01000543.1 GCA_003647035.1 Deltaproteobacteria bacterium
CCCATGGGAGTATCGAGCTTGCTTCGGGCTTACAAATGGCAAGCAAAAAGCACAGGCCGCGCGGCCTCACCAACTTTGATACGCACACGAGCCGCGTCCTCATGCAGCGCTCTCAACCGCCAGCCGAAAGCCGAGCTCCCGGAGCACGCGGGTCAACGTTTCGAGCTCCGGATTTCCTTGTTTGGATAGCGAGCGGTAGAGTGCTTGCCTGCCGAGTTCCGCGTCGTGGGCAAGCTGGGTGATCGTGAGCCCTTGAGCCTTTGCGACCAGTCGGAGGCCTGCCAGAAAGTCCCCCGTGGGGTCTGCACAGTCCTCCGCAAGCACAGCGTTCAAGTAATCCCCCGCATACTCTCGGTCGCGAAGCCTTTCGAGCAACGTCTCCTCATAGTCTCGTGAACGTCTACCCATCACTCAACTCCGATAGTTGATCCTTGTGCCCATCGAACCACTCACGCCAGGAACATCTGCCATCGGCGGGTTCATAGAGGAGCAGTTTCCGCCGCCGAACTTCCAATGCTAGGTGTCCTTTAAAAGGGACACAATGTCAACTGATGCGCAGACTCGGCGCTTTCGACTCGTCGTCAACCGGCTCGCACCAACGGTAGCGATTCTCCACTCATCGGCGCGGTTGGGACTGGTGCCCACCGCCGAGACCTTGGGCACGCTGGCGCCCATTTCCGCACGGCATCTAAGTTGCGCGATTCAAGGTGTGGAAACCAACTCTGGGTCGTCCGGATACCATTTCTTCTCGAAGTAGGGCTCCTGCGGGCCGTAGATTCGGAAGATCATGTTCCAGCTCTTGTTTGGCACGGTCTGAACCCAGTTGTCTTCCCATCCCTCGGGCGGGGTCGGTCCAAAGTAGACATCGTAAGAACCGTCTTGGTTCTGCTTCATGCCCTTCTTCTTGTTATCGATACCCGGAAAGCGCTGATCGGTCTGGAGCATCGAGCGCGTCTGGTTGTCGTAGAGCGTGAACGACCAGAAGTCCTTGGCCGGGACATTTGGCGGGACGTGAACTTTGTATGTCTTGCTTCCGTCGAATGGATTTCGGTCCTTGTCCAAGTACGCGATGAGGTATTTCGAGCCCTTTCCAATGAGGTTGAGCGCCATCGCCGGCGTGATGCCTGTGGCGTAGAAGTGCATGTAGACGCGTGAGTCGAGGAGACGAACGCCATCCAGCAAGAAGTCATACCGGCCTTCAATGAAGGGATTCGTCCAGACGCGGTCGGCGTATTGGTAGAAACGTTCGTCTCTTGGGTAGGCGGTAAGAGCGCGTGCGGTCACGCTGGCCACCTTGGCCGCGTCGCTGAGAATCTTCTTCATGCGCTCGTCGGGCGCGAACTCCTTGCCTTTCTCGATGCCGAGTGAGGCCAACATGCCGCGAATCTCGGGGCTCAAGGCCGTGGCCGGCTCTCGCTGAATGACCGCGTTGACCTCTTCCCAAAACGCAAAGTCCATGCGGTGGATCGTGTTGATCGAGGTACCCGACGCGTTCACGAAGTTCATCTGTGGAGGGCTATTCTTCTGCGAGAGTGGGTAGATCCTGAAGCTCTCCTTGGTCGCGTCGACCGCGGGTTTCGGCGAGCCATCTTTCTGGAAGCCGCGCCAGATCACCCAGTTGCCTTTGGTCGGCGTCTTGGCCACGAAATAGCCCTTTGGCAGCTTCCCCTCGTATCCCTCGGGCACGATCAGGAACTTCCCCCCTTTGCCCTTGTCCGGTCCAACGCGACCAAAATCAGCGACGTACTTGAACCATGCATCGTCGATGAAGCCGAGCACGTCCGGTGGGGTCTCGATGACCATCGGCTCATCCCCCATCTCCAGCCAGGTCATCATGTACACGGAGGTCGTGTTGGGCGTGAGGAACAACGACGTGCTGTCCATGAGTTGTTCGAAGAGCACCACCGTCGTATTGGCCGGCCCGAGCTCCAGGGTGCCCCGTCGCATCGCGTCAAGCGACGCAATTTGCAAGGTTGACAGGAACGCCTGTGTCGCTCGCTGAAAGTCGAGGTTGTCGTAAACGATCTCGACGGTCCGCTTGTCAGGAACCCCGTCGAATGAAGTGAGTGTTCCGATCCGGGTCTCGAGCCTATCGGGCGTTGCGAGGCCCTCCGGCACCTCGGTCGTCATCTTCATCTTCGGCGGCGCGGAGCGGGCGAGGGCCGCAGACGCAGCGTCTGGCGAACTGCCTCCCGCTGTAGGCTCCGGGCTCGTACTTTGAGACGGCGGCTTCGAAGCACACGCAACGAGCAATACGAGGCTGATCAGTACGAGGGCCTTCCACTGGAGTTTCAACTGCATGGGGGTCAGCTACCACGGTGACTTCATGCCGGCAACGGTCTGCGCCGCAGTGAAGGCGAAGTGACCGATGCCTACGCCTCGTGGGAGTGGTCGACGCTATGCGGCGACATCACCAAGCTGGAGGTCGAGTGTCCGATCAGGAAGACGAGGTCCCACCCAATCGACACGCAGAGGGCGTGCGGGTACTCTGCGTCCCAATGCCGAGCCCCTTCCCGCCCGCCGAGCCACACGGCGACCTCCAGCTGATATTCGAGAACGCCTGGTTCGTCACGGGCTCGGTCCCGTTCAAGCCCCTGGTGCGATTGGTCCGCAACATGGTGGTGCTACGACACGAGGGGGAGTTGACCCTGGTCAACGC
>QMMB01000544.1 GCA_003647035.1 Deltaproteobacteria bacterium
AGAACCACTACCATGACGCCTCGTGCGCCGATGCGATTGAGGAGTACTACCAGATCACGATTCCGCCCGTAGGGGCACCGAACGCCGCTTCGCTCGCGGCGGCACCGACCGTCATCTGGGAACCGACGACCAATGGCGCCGAGCTCGGATTTGGCATCGAGCTTGCTCAGATGCCCGGTATCGTGGAAGATCTCGGCGACCCTCCGGACTGGGCCATCGACCTCGGCGAATACCCGGCGCTGTACGCAAGCCCGGGCGACAGCATCTCGTTGTTGTCGTCCGGCGAGACAGAAGCCGAACACGACTTCGAGCTGACCTCGGGCGTGAACGAGACGCTCGAACGGATGCGCGACGCGCTTGGAGGGTCGGGGCCGAGGGCTGCGGAAGTCGCGTTGGTCTTGTTCTCGACGGCAGAGGAGAAGATTCAAGACGCCCGAAAGCTCGCAGCGAGCTTTGCCGCGAATGGCGTTCGGTTGTTCACCATCGGCGTCGGCCGCGACAGCGAAGACCGCGACCGCAACCGCGCGTCGCTCCAGCAGCTCGCTCAGCGAACCGGGGGCGCCTACTTCGAGGTCGACCTGAAGGCGGGGCGAAAGCCCCACGAGAACACGCAGCTCGTGCGCAACCACGTCGCCCACTCGTTCGATCGATTGCGGTACGGCGCTCCCGTCGCGCTCCTTCCGCGCGGAGAGCTCACCGCCGGCGAAACGACCTTCCAAGTCGAAGAGGACTCGAAGTCCCTGAAGCTGGTGTTCACCAAGACGCCGGGCTCTCAGCTCCAAAGCGTCGTCCGCGACGGGAACGGAAAGAAGGTGGGAGTCCGGTGGACGGACTCGAAGCGAGGCGGGTTTCGCACGGCGATCATCGACGACCCGAAACCGAAACCTGGCACTTGGTCGGTCGAGGTCGCTCCCGGCGCACCACCCGCGCTCGACCTGGCGGTCTACAGCAAGAACCCGCTCGTCAGGCTCGGGGTGACAGGCTGGAGGCGGCTTCGGGTCGCCGGAGAGACCGTCAAGCTACAGGTCGTGGTCCGCGCACCGGTCGCGGTGGTCGATCTCGACGAAGCGGTGGTCCGAGTATCCCCGCCCGGTAGCGTTCGCTCCAAGGCCTTCAGCCTGAAGCCAAGGCGGGATGGTGTTCACGTGACCGAATTCCCGGTGACCGAGGTCGGCGCGTACGACGTCGAAGTCTTGGTTCGAAATAACGGCAACGCGGTCGCGGCGGGTCCTCCGGTGGCCGAAGAACCGCGCGTCGTCGAGCGATTCGACCGGACGCGCCGGGTGCAGGTCCACGTCACGAAGCTCAGCGACGACTAGTGCGCTGCCGATGCCGGCCGCTACGACCCCGCCACGCATTGGTGGCTGTCGGCGTTGCAGACGCCCGACCAGGTGTCCTCGGCGGCCGCCGGATCGTCGTCCCCCGTGGGGCACTTCGCCTCATCTTCGAAATCGTAGCGGCAGCAGACCGCGCCGGCCGACCCGCCGCAGATCGTCGGATTAACGCAGGAGGCCTTGTAGCAGGGCGGCGCCGCTGGGCATGCAGCGGAGTCGCAGGGCGCCCCGGGCAAGCACTCCAATTCGGCGGGGGGGGTCCCCTGACAGGTGTACGTCCCGGCTCCGTTGCACGTCTGTTGGCAGGGCTCCCCAACAGTGCTTCCGCACGGCGGCGGTTCGCAAGGGCCCGAGCCGATGATCGAGACCAGCCAAAAGCCGGCTCCGATCGCGCCCAGGCTAACCAACAAGACACCAATCGCTCGCATGTGCGGCCCTCCGTGTGCAGACGCCTCTATCGGACCACATCGCGGCGCCTGATGTCCATACGTAATTGTATACGTTTGCGAGAAACGGGTTGAATTGGCTGTCGCGACACGGCAGCGTAGCCGGTATGCGGCACTTGGCGCTCCCCTTGACCGCCTTGGTGGTGAGCTTCGGTGGATCCGGATGCGGAGACGCGGGCGCCTGCGGCACAGGGTTTGCCGCCGAGAATGGCCGCTGCGTTCCAGTCTGCTCCGAACCCTGCGGTGAGCACGCGTTCTGCGACGAGACCCCGGAAGGAGGTGCGTGCGCGTGCGCGCCCGGTTACGCAGGCGACCCTTGCGAATGGGTCGGCGTCCTCGCCGACCCTGAATTCACCGACCCGGAGGTGTGGTCCGATACCAAGAACGGCGCGACAGTCATCCCGCTCGCGCAAGGCCGCGGCAACGAGCTCGGGATCGCCTCGTTTCAGGCGAGTGTGACGTGCAGCGCGGGCTCGGTTGCCCAGGTGGTGGAGATGCCGAGCTACGAGTTGGCGGAGCCTCTCGTCGTGACGATCTCGTACCGGGTTCAGAACGTCACCGGAGTCGTCGTCGGCTACGGGGGCGTGTTCCGCGAGCTGGTCGACGCGGCGCTGTGGCCCGGTTGGTCGGTGGACCAACGCGCTTGCCTCGGGGAAGCGGCCTACGGGGGGCCCGTGCGGTTCCAGGTGGCGGCGGCGGAGAGGGCTCCCGCTTGCTTCCCGGCGCCGACGGGTACCATCGCGGTCGATCGCTTAGCCATCGTTCCAGCGAACGCGGGGGCATGCACCGCCCCGGCCAGGGACCTCGAGGGGCGGGCCGAGGGATTGGAAGGTGGCTGGACCTCCGCCGGGCCGATGCTCGGCCAAGG
>QMMB01000545.1 GCA_003647035.1 Deltaproteobacteria bacterium
CCGCCCGGGCGAAAGGTCCGCGCGGTGGCGCGGCCCTTCACACAGCCCAAAGGCCTGCGCGTAAAGGTGCTCGCTCGCCGCTCCGGGGAGGCTGCGGTGGGCTAGAGGAGCCGCGCCTGCGGGGAGGGCTTGAGATGGAGGCCCCTTCCTCCGTTGAGATTACAGGGCAAAATTTCACTTCCGCGCCTTCGAAAGGCGAAGCCTGGCCGATATGTGAGCAAAAGACACCCAGCCATAGCCCTAGTGGACCAGGGCCATTTCGCGTCGGGCACGCTCGGGCGTGGTGCCGGTCCATCCGCTGAAGGCGCGGACGAACGAATTGGGGTCCTCGTAGCCGAGTAAGAAGGAAATTTCCGCGCCGGAGATGGGCGAGGACTTGAGGTAGTGCATGGCCAGAGCCTCGCGGGTGTCGTCGAGCACCTTCTGAAAGGTGAGGTGTTCTTCTTTTAGGCGCCGGTGCAGGGTTCGCGAGCTGACACCCAATTTTTTTGCCACCGCATCCATGGAGGCGCCGCCCGCGGGCAATAGCTCGAGCAAGACCGCATGGACCTTGTCTCTCGTGGTCGCGGACTCTGTGAGGTCCGCGAGGCGCTTGTTGAGTTCTTTTTCAAAGAAGGTCCACATGCTTTCGTTTGCCGTCAAGAACGGGCGACTGGCGTCGGCCGAGGAAAACCGAACCTGCGGCACATCACCCCGCCGCACCGACACGCCGAAGAATTCCGTGAAGTCGTTGGCCTTGCCAGGCAGAATGGGCGAGCGAACCTCGAGGGGACAAATGCGCTCTCTGGTTGCAATGCGACCGAGCTGTACAACAAACACCAGCTCCGTCAGCACCAGGGTTGCGGGCGGCTGCGCGGACTTGTCGAGCCACTCGGCGCCAATGGTCGTGGCATTGTCGGTGACTTCGACCGTTAGTACCTTGCCGCAGGTCAGTCGCTTGTACTTTGCGAGACGCGCGAGTGCGATGTTGAGATTGGGGCTACAAAAAGCTGCGAAAACCGGTGGGTCAAAGGCTTCCACAGACATGCCGGCAGCGATTCGAAGAGGCAACGCCGGGTCGCTTCCCTCGTCTTCGATTCCCTGCCAAAGACGGAAGTACTCGTCTCTCGAAAGGCATGCTCGATCGCGGCTCAGAAGGTCTTCGGGGAGGCTTGCTCGGCGCAGCACATTGGCTGAATCGATACCAGCGTCCTGAAGCAGCAGGCGCCATCCCGAAGGGACGATATAGGGTTTGTCGTTTGCCATAACCTGTTCCAAGTGTATTCGCCCGGGGACCCCGAGGGGCTAGCAGATCTTGCCAGAACACCAACGGAAGCCGCTACTTCGTGAAACGGCACCGCAAACCCCTGCATTTTCAGGCATCTCCTCGCTTCCGGAGCGTGGCGGAATCTGCATATGGAAAGTCATGATCCGCTAGTGCGGCACAGGGCCGAAGTCCGTAGATTGGAGGCCCAGGGAACGAAAGGGCTAACAAGATGACCAAACAACGCTGGAACACCAACGATATTGAAGACCAAACCGGACGCGTAGCAATCGTTACGGGCGCTAACAGCGGCATCGGTTTTGAGGCTGCCAAAGCTCTGGCAGAAAAAGGAGCCCACGTGATCGTGGCGAGCCGCAACAAGCAGCGCGGCCAGCAGGCAGTGGCCAATATTGCCAAAGCCGCGCCCCAAGCCTCCGTGGAGCTGATGTTGCTCGACCTTGCCAGCCTGGCGTCCGTCAAAGAGTTCGTCACCGACTTCACAGGACGCTTTGACCGCCTGGATCTCCTCCTCAACAACGCCGGCGTGATGATGCCCAAGCAGCGAGAGGAAACAGAAGACGGTTTCGAGCTCCAGTTCGGCACCAACCACCTCGGTCACTTCGCCTTCACAGTGCAGCTGCTTCCGTTATTGGTAGCAACGGAGGGCTCGCGGGTGGTCAACGTTTCGAGCAATGCCCAGGACCTCGGCCAGCTAAACCTCGACGACCTTCAGTGGACCGAGCGCCCCTTCAAGCGCATAGCATCCTATTCGGCAAGCAAGATCGCAAACATGCTGTTCACCCTCGAACTGCAACGTCGCCTGCAAGACGCCGGCGTCTCCACCATCGCTGCCGCTTGCCATCCCGGCTATACCAGCACCAACTTGCAGCGAAACAGCTGGCTGCTTCGCTGGCTCAACCCCATCTTCTGCATGAAGCCATGGCAGGGTGCACTGCCAACTCTGTACGCGGCAGTGTCGAGGGACGTCGAAGGCGGCGGCTACTACGGGCCCAATGGATTTAGACACCTTCGCGGATACCCCGCACCCGACAAACCAGCGGAAGTGAGCACCGACGCCGACGCCGCCAAGCGCCTGTGGGAACTGTCGGAAGAGCTTACTGGGGTCACTGCGCCATCTCTGGCGTGAGCGCGGGCAGCGGAGCGTTGCGTGATTGTTTCGTTCCGAACCTGAGGTTCCCGACTCCGGACCAAGCGACCATGTGCCAGGTGCCGTCTGAGCGCTCGAAGTGCGTCGGGACGTTTCCTGCGTTGGCGTCAGAAACGTTCACCAGGTCTTCGAGCGAGCGCGCCAAAAGGCACCGGTCGTGCGGCCTCACCAAGTTTGATACGTTGGGGGTTCTCTTTTACGGAGCGTCGACCGGGACGCACCAGGGGCCG
>QMMB01000546.1 GCA_003647035.1 Deltaproteobacteria bacterium
AAGTTTTCTGAACGTTACCCATCTGCTGTTCGACGGGGGCGACGACGAAGATGGTGTAGAGAGCCGCCGCGAAGAGCGCCAGTGTCGCGAACAACACCAACGACCACACGGTCGAGCTACCAGATTGATGCGTACGGCTCATGATCGTGCTCGCCGGGACGCTAGCATGCAGTCGGAGGGACGTCAGCCCCGAGCACCCTCGAATTTCCCGATTAAACGCCGTCGGTTTGCCGGCGTTCCTGCTCGCCGCTAAAGACGGCGCTGATGGATTTGCTCGACCGGCGGTTCCTTTTCGTAGTCGGCAAGGGTGGCGTCGGGAAGACGACCGTTGCGACGGGCCTCGCGCTGGCGGCAAGCCGCCGCGACAAGAAGGTCCTGCTTGCGCTGGTGAACTGCAACGAGCGAGTCAGCCAAATCCTCGACACCGACCCCATCGGATCCGAGATCGTCACCATTGCGGAAAACCTCGACGTGGTGAACATGACCCCGGACGCGGCCCTGGAAGAATATGGGCTGATGATCCTGAAGGTCAAAGCCGTCTTCAACGCGGTTTTCAGAAACCGTTTGGTGCGAGCCTTCTTGAGAGGGACCCCGGGACTCGAAGCCTGGTCGATGCTCGGAAAGGCGTTTTACCACGCATGTCCGCCAAAGGGAGAACCGGACTACGATCTCGTCATCGTCGACGCTCCCGCCACGGGTCACGCGCTCGACATGCTCCGTGTGCCCTTCGTCATCGAGAGCGTTGCACCCCCGGGCATGCTGCGACGAGATGCGGCGAGGGCGGTCAAGATGTTCAAAGACCCCGAACGTGCGGGCGCTGTCCTGGTCACGCTCCCCGAGTACATGCCCGCGAACGAAACCATCGAACTGTCGGACGCCTTGGAAAACGAGCTCGAGGTTCCAGTCCTTCATCTGGTCATCAACCGCGTGCTCGACGTGCTCTTTGCCGAGCACGAACGGCCTATCCTCGAAGCCCTGCCGTCGGCGATCGCGGACGATAGCGAGATTCACGGGCTGGCGGTGGCCGGCAAACGTCGCGCCCTTCGCGAGGCGATTCAGGCTCGGGCCATCAAACGGGTGCGCAGCCACATCGATGCACCCTGCGCCGAGCTGCCGTACTACAACGGGCTAGAAAGCGACACTGCGGCAATCGAGGCGCTGAGCGAGGCGCTGCTGCGCACCGTTTGATCGGTTGCGGCGGCGCGACAATCCACTAGCTTGGCGGCCGAGGTCATCATGCCCGGTTCGGCTACGTCAGGTCTCTGTTTTCAACCACCGCTAATCTTCGAGCAAGGCTCGCCCGATCGCCATGGAGCGTCGCTCGCTCCCGACGATCTGCCCCAAGTCGACACCAAGAGTGCCTATGGAGAAATGGCGCGAGACGTCGCGCCGATGCTCCCGGAGGTGTCGGAAGCGGAAGCCTTCCGCCACTACGTCCGATTGAGCCAGCAGAATTTCGCCATCGACACCGGGATGTACCCGCTCGGGTCTTGCACGATGAAGTACAACCCCAAGGTCAACGAGTGGGCAGCAAGGTTGGCCGGGTTCGCCGACCTTCATCCCTACATGCCCGACGAGCTCGTTCAGGGCGCGCTCGAGCTGATGTGGCGGCTCGAGCGCGGGCTAGCGGAGGTGTGCGGCATGGATCGCGTTTCGTTGCATCCGGCGGCCGGCGCACAGGGCGAGCTGGCGGGGCTGATGATGATCCGGGCATACCACCAAGCTCAGAGACGCGACCCGAAGAAGGTGCTGATCCCCGACACCGCGCACGGAACCAATCCCGCTTCCTGCGCACTCAACGGCCTGCAGGCCGTCACCTTCCCCGTCGGCGACGACGGCATCGTGACCACGGACGCTCTCGCGCCCTTCGTAGACGACGATGTGGCCGCGATCATGGCGACCAATCCAAACACCGTCGGACTGTTCGAAACCCACATGCCCGAAATCGCCGAACTCGTGCACAGCAAAGGCGGCCTAGTCTACGGCGATGGAGCCAACCTCAACGCACTGATGGGCAAAGCAAGGCCCGGCGATCTCGGTATCGACATCATGCAGCTCAACCTGCACAAGACATTCACGACCCCCCATGGGGGCGGCGGCCCCGGCTGCGGCCCAGTCGGATACAAGAAACTGCTCGATCCTTACGCTCCGGTGCCCGTCGTGGAAAAGCGGGATGGCGCCTTCGTCCTCGACTACGGCAGCCGCCCGGCATCCGTCGGGAGGCTCCGATCTTTCCAAGGCAACTTTGGAATGATGGTTCGCGCCTATACCTACTTGCGAGAAATGGGCGCTGAGGGGCTCAGACGAGCGACGGAGCTCGCGGTCCTGAACGCGAACTACCTCCGCGTCCGTCTCGGCGAGGTCTGGCACGTGCCCTACGATGCGGTCTGCATGCACGAAGTCGTCATCAGCGATCGGCACCTCAGGCAAAGTGGCGTCACGACGATGGACGTCGCCAAGCGGCTGATGGACTACGGCTTTCACCCCCCAACGGTGTACTTCCCTCTCGTGGTCAAGGGCGCGATGCTCATCGAGCCGACCGAAACCGAGAGCGTCCAGACGCTGGACGAGTTCGTGGATGTGATGAAGACGATCAGCGACGAGGCAGCGACGGACCCCGACTTCGTCAAGGCGGCGCCG
>QMMB01000547.1 GCA_003647035.1 Deltaproteobacteria bacterium
CAGGGTGTTGATCTCGGCGGCCCCGTGCAGGCCGCAAGCAGCCGTCGGCGCGGTCAACCTCGAGGCCGTCATGGGAGGCGGGACCCTTCGCGTCGACCTTCACGGCATCACCGACGAGCTCCATTCGGTCGGAGTGCGGCTCAACGGAACGCTCGTCGGTACCGCCCAGTTCGAAGGCGTCGTGCCACATCAAGCCACCTTCCCGGTTCCCCTCTTCGCTTTCAACGAAGGCGAGAACACGCTCTCGATCGAGTCGACTGACCCGGGCGAGAGCATGCTGTACCTCGACTCGGCGGACGTGACCTACGCGCGTGGGTACGCCACGGCCTCGGCCTCTCTGCTCTTCGGTGCCGACCAAGACGTCTCGTTGGAGGTCACTGGCATCACCGGGGATGGTACTCAGCTACTCGACGTGACCGACCCGCGACGGCCCGTGCGGCTCACGGGTGCCGTCACGACTCCAACCGGAGTGCAGCTCGCGGTCGAAACAGAGCGCCAGTACTTCGGGCTCGCCCCGGGAGAAGCGCGCACGCCTAGCTCGATCTGGAACGACGTGCCCTCGGACCTTCAAGACCCCGCAACTGCGGCAGACTATCTGGTCATCGCCCCGGCGGCGCTCTACGACGGAGCGCAAAGCCTCGCCGATTACCGCGAAGCCGATGGGCTCCTGTCGAAGGTGGTGGAGCTTCAAGACATCTACGACGAGTTTGCCTTTGGCACTCCGGACCCGAACGCCATCCGGACTTTCCTGGCGTACGCGAACAGCCATTGGGCTACGGCGCCTCGGTTCGTCGTGCTCGTCGGCAAAGGGTCGTTCGACTACCGCGACCTCAACAGCCTCGGTGGCAACCTGCTGCCGCCAATCATGGCGCTCACCCAAGCCGGCATCCTCTCGTCGGATACGAAGTACGCGGATTTCATCGGCAACGACGGCCTCCCCGACGTGTCGATCGGTCGTCTCCCGGCCACGTCCGCAGGGGAGCTAGACGCCATCATCCAGCAGATTGCCGACTACGAAAGTACGCTCGATTCGCTGAGCAACGACGTCTTACTCTTGGCGGACGCCACTACGCCACGGGGGGACTTCGGGGCATCGAGTGACGACATCAGCGAGGTCCTCCCGAACGATTGGAGCGTGACCGCGGTCTATCGATCCGAGTTTGACGACCTCGATTCCACGCGGGCGCTCTTCTTCGACGAGGTGCGCAAGGGCCCCAGGCTCGTGAACTACCTGGGTCATGCGGGGATCACCTCACTCGGCTTCACGGAAACCCTCTTGGGTATCGCGGACCTCGAGACGATGACGATCGACGGGGCTCAGCCGGTGCTCGCCGCCATGACGTGTGTGGTATCGCGGTTCGCAGTCCCGGGGCTCGTTTCGCTCGGCGAAGCACTGCTGATCGACGATCAGGGGGCCATTGCGGTGTGGGGCCCATCGGGGCCGTCGATCCACGCGCAAGCCTCACTGCTGGGTCGGGAGCTCATGCACGAGCTGAGCTCCGGCACAGAGACGCGTCTTGGCCCCATGATCAATCGTACGTTCCCCGTCGTCGCCAACTTGGAATTCGGCCGTGACACGATCGAGATCTACCACCTGCTCGGCGACCCCGCGTTGCGCGTCGCAAAAGCGGACGAGTCGCCAGGAACCGGCGGCCCGGGCGGGACTCCAGGAACGGGCGGAGCAAGCGGCAGCCCGGGCAACGGCGGCCCCGGCTTGCCCAGCGACGGCCTCACGACCGCTGGCTGCAGCGTAGGAAGCTCCGGACACGACTCATCGCGCACATTGTTCCTGCTGATCGGCGCACTCGCGTTGCTACTCCGCAAACGGAACACCAAACGGCGCAGCCGCCGTTAGCGTCTGATCGATCTGTTCGGGAGTAAGCTCGGATTTCCAGCGCCCGACCCGGCTCGCGGACACCCGAGAGGTCGCGTAGTAGCCGGCCTGATGCGTAGAGGTCGTATCCGAGACGAACCGACGGATCTCCTCTGTCCAGGTCACGTCGAGCTGTTCGAACAGCGTCTCAAACCCGGGGAGTGGGTCGCGCGCCAGCTCTTCGTAACGAAGTGTCACCCAGTTGCCCGCGGCTTCCTGCGCATCGAGCAGCACCCGGTTCCGCAGGCCCCAGACAGCGCCGTAAATCTCGAATGGCTCTGTCGCTTCTTCGAGCCTTCTGCGAAACGGAGCGTACCTTCCAGCCCACATGGTGGGGCTATCGAGCAGAGCCGTCCGTGAACTCGGCGCATCGCGCGTCCCGCTCGGGCGACTTCGCGAGGGTGTTCGCTATCCAGCTCGTTCCGCTGCGCCCGTGACCGATGAGCAAGATCGGCGGCCGTTTGGGCGGCACGCCGTTCAGGAAGAGATTGACAGTGCTCGAGCCATTCACGACGACGGCCGAACGATAGCCTGCTCCCAAGCTGCCGCCAAGCCTCGTGCCACGCGGGTCTCCCCGAACGAGCTCAGAGACACTCGTGATCGTAGACGAGCGCCTGCCAGTAAATCCGTGCCGTGTCCGACGTGGGCAGACTGACCTGAATCTTGTGGGCTGCGGGTGTCGTCAGCGGAATCGTCATGCCGGGGACAGCGGGTGCGGTCACCGGTGCACCGTCGTCGACGCTTATCTCCACGGTGCCCG
>QMMB01000548.1 GCA_003647035.1 Deltaproteobacteria bacterium
ACGCTTTCCATCGAACTCCGCGGAGCTGAGCTCGAGCGGCAGATAGCGCGCCTCGGAGCGGTCCGTCAGCTGCTTCGACCACCGAACATTGAAGCCGCCCTCGCCCGGCTTTGCGGACGCGTCGCCTTCGCCCACCCATCCGAAGTTGTCGGCGTTGGTTGCCTGTGTGCCTGCTGCGCCGCAGCCAGTCACCGCAAGCAGTGAGGACGCGACGAACAGAGCGGCAGCGAAGCGGATGCGCATCGATGCAGACTTACTCTTGCGGCGGCTGCCGTTGGAGTAGCTCGTTCATCTGTCGAATGAACTCACCGGCTCGACGAGGGTCGACACCCTCTGTGGGCGCCAAGGATGGGTCGATGAGCGTGAGGCGGGCCTCGGTCTGTTCCTGGGTGAACGGCAGTAGCGGCGCGTCGGCCTGCCTGAGCTCGTTCAAGACGCCGTCGAACCTGGTCTTGGCCTCCTCGAGCTTGCCCTCCGCCACCAAGATGCGCCCCTGATGGTAGCCCGCGATCGGTGCGATGTCGCTATCGAGCTCTCGCAACGCCTCGAGTTGTTCGATCGCTTGCACGTATGACTTCTCGGCTTCGAGCGAGTAAGCGATTCCTTCGAGCGCCGCCCAACGAACCGCTTCCTCGTCGCTACTGTCGAGCGCGGCTTGGTAGGCCACCCGGCCTGGCTCCCACCGACCCTGCGCGGACAAGGCTCTGCATTCGCCGATTCGCGCCCATGCGGCGGCTGGCGTTTTCGAGTGCGCCTCGGCGACAGCCGCGTACGCCGTCGCGAGCGCTCCTGGGTCGTCCGCGCCGCCTTCCAAGACCGCTGCGAGCTCCGCGCCGCCGGCCGCATCCTGGCCGCGCGCGAAGGTGGACCAACCGATGCCGACGGCCGCCACCAGCAGTACCGCTCCAGCCAAGAGTCCGAGAGGCTTCAAATTGTCCTGCAGCCAGTCCTTCGCCACGGCGGCTTGGGCGAGGGCCTTCTCCTCCACCAGCTCCGCGTCGCGGCCCCGGTTGGCGGCTTTGCGAGCCGACTTCGCTGCCTGTTGGGCGGCGAGGCGTTGGCCCGTCGTGAGCGGTGATTGTTTTTCGTCTTCGGCAGAGTCGTTGGCCAAGGCTTCCTCCAAAAGACCGGCAAAACCGGGCAAATCGCGTCGGCACTATACACGCGGCCTCCTGCCAGTCAACGTAGCCTCGCATCGGCCGCGACGCCCGTGCTAGAGGGCTCGCTGTGCGTTGCCTCTTCGGGATCTTTGGGAGCCTCACTTTGATGGCGTCACTCCCATCGATGGCCTCCGCATACGAGGACCAGGCGACCTTCGGTGTGGAGGTCGGGTACGCCGGAATGCCGAACGCCGTCGCCCTTCCCCGCAACGGTGTCGACGTGGGCTTGGTCGTGGGCGGCGGGCTTGGTGACGCGTGGAGCATCCAAGGGCTTCTCAGTTACGACGTCTTCCCGGACGAGCGGCCGCTGCACCTCGGCATGGCCGGACTAGAGGCCGTGTACGCGCTCGACATCGTACGTTTCGTGCCGCTGATCGGGTTCGGCATCGACGGTCTCTTGAGCGTACGTGATCGACGGACGCGGGCAGACTTCGCCCTACACGGCCTAATCGGTGTGGACTATCTCATCAACGAGCGATGGATGATCGGTGCGGGCGTGCGCGGCTACTGGGTCGCCACCCATGCGGCGAGCCCTCTCGACTCGTTCATCTTGACGGCCGGGGTGCGGGCCAGCGTTCGCTTCGACCTTCACTAGCGGCAGCAGCCGAATCTGGATCGGCCCGCCCGACATGATGGCGCTCCACGCGAGCACCAGCACCACGCAGGCGGCCGCGCGAACCGACGAAGTGCGTGACGTTCGCCCCATGACCCACTATCGGTCGCGCCCTCGGGACGTTGCTCCGTCGAGGTCAGGTGGCGGGCTCACCGAGCGCGAAGCCGTCGTGAAGCACTTTCACCGCGCGGTCGGCGTGGTCGGCTCCGATCAGGCACGAGGTCTTGATCTCGCTCGTGCTGATGGCTTGGATATTGATGCTGTTGTCGGCAAGAAGTCGGAACATACGTGCGGCGGTGCCCGCGTGATTGCGCATCCCGACGCCCACGATCGACACCTTTGCGACGGCGTCATCGCGCACGACTCCCTCCGCGTTCACACTCGCGACGAGCTCCTTGGCGACCTCCTCCGCGCGGTCCGCATCCTCGCGGCTCACGGTGAACGTCAGGTCGGTGTGCCCTGCCTTGGAGACGTTCTGGATGATCATGTCCACCGAGATGCTGGCTTCGGCGAGTGGCTCGAACACGCTTGCGACGACGCCGGGGTGATCCGGTAGCGCGCGCACGGTCAGCTTCACGGTGTTCTTGTCTGCCGCAACGCCAGCCACGATCACTTTTTCGAGCAAGTGTTCTTCGTCGGTCACGATCGTTCCCTCCTCTTTCGAGAAACTCGAGCGCACGTGCAGCGGCATGCGGTGCTTCATTGCAAGCTCCACCGAACGTATCTGCAGGACCTTGGCCCCTTGTGAGGAGAGCTCGAGCATCTCCTCGTAGCTGATGCACTTGCTCTTGCGCGCGTTGGAGCAGACGCCCGGGTCGGTTGTATAGACTCCATCGACGTCGGTACAGATCTCGCAGAC
>QMMB01000549.1 GCA_003647035.1 Deltaproteobacteria bacterium
CGGTGGTCGCCGTCTCATTACAAAAAAAAGGCGGGGAGTAGAGGCGGAGCCGGTTCGCAGGAGAGTGGGCACGGGCGAGGTCTTACCCAGTGCCAGTGCCAGTGCCAGCAACTGTGTTGTGCGGCTGAGTCACCGGAGGACGGCTCGGGACGGGCGTGCTCGCGAATGGGGGCCCCGTCGCCCGGGACCTCGAGTCGACATGCGCGGAGGCGCCGACCCATTCACTGTGCTGCCCATCCCGAGCCGTCCTCCTGCGTAGAAGTCGACGTACGCCGGGGCCAGTGATCAGGGGTGCGGCCTACATTGACCCGCTGCCGGGTGGCTGACAGCTGAGGACGATGCGTGCAGTTGTTCATGGCGTGGGTGTCTTTCTTATGTTCTCGCTCATGTTCTCGACTCAGGTCGTCTCGGTGGGGTGCGGTGATGCCCTGGCTCCGATTGTCTGTGTGGCGACAACTGCACGATTCGTTGCGTGGGCACATGCACCGTCGCCTGTATTGATGCCGACACCTGCAGCGTCGAGTGCCTGGAAGGCGAGCGAACCAATTGCGGGCAAGGGCTGTTCACGTGCGGAATCGATTGCCCCTAATTACCCCTAGCAAAGCCCGTCTTTCGCTATTGATACGCCCGCGGCGTTTGCGGAGCATGCGTTCGCGTAGGTCTTGCCGTCGCAGCCACAAACCGGGCTGTAGTCCGCGGTGCACGCCTGAGGGCGGGTTTGACACTTGCCAGGCTTGTTCGTCGCCCCGCATTGGGAAGCGGGAGTGAACTGACAGAACAGGCCGGTGGCGCAGCGGGCTGCGCCCTCGACCCCGCACTTCGCCCCAGCCGCTCCGGCGGCCGCCTGTGCAGCGTCCTGGCACAAGCCGCGGTGGCGGATCGACACGCCATGGGAATGCGCAACACAGTCGTTGCTGTAGTTGCGCGTGTCGCAGCCGCACACCGGTGCCCACTCCTTCGTGCAGGTCGTCGGCTGTTGGGTGCACTCGCCGGGACCTGACGCCTCGCCGCAGTACTGTGCTTCGGTGTATCGGCAGAAGAGGCCCGTCTGGCAGGTGGTGGCAGCGCCGCCCGGACCGCAGCTCCCCGCAGGACCCGCCGGGGCGCCCACGTTCGGGCATTGGCCCGCGGTCCGCGGTGACGCTCCGTGTGAGTGGGCTACGCAGATGTTGAGGTACGTGCGCCCGTCGCATCCGCAGATCGGGCTGTAGTCTTTGGTGCACGTCGACGGCATTGGAAAGCAGGCCCCCTGTGCGCCGGTCTCGCCGCATTCAGCGCTCGGCCCGTAGTGACACACGAAGCCAGCGTCACACGTGGCACCCGCGGCGCGGCTGCATTCTCCCCCAGGCCGATCGGGGTAGCGAGCTTTGTCGCCTTCCTTCGCGCACGAAGCCAGAGAACCCAAGCAGAGAAGGCAAATCGCCAGTCGCATCATGTGTGGATAGGTATCTCCGATGCAGGGGTCAGGCAAGTGTTGGTTTAGTTACACCGCCGGGCTTCGCCCTTCGGGCTCGCGCTGCCGCATCAGCTCTAGCGACCTGGCAGTGTGGCCACGAGCTGCGGCACCCATTGTCCGGCGGTGCCCTGGAGAAAGGCACCGCTCCGGGTGCGCGCCACGAGCGCGCTAAACGGGTTCGGCTCCGGGTTGACGACGAGCATGGGAATCCCGCGTTGTACCGTGATGGTCCCGATGTGCATCGGTAGCGATGTTGCTCCCGTGGTGCCCACCACGATGAGCAGCGTGGCTTGCTTCGCTGCATCGATCGCACTCTCGAAGCGAAAATTCGCTTCATCGTAGCTCTCGTCGAACCAGAGCACGTGGGGCCGCGCCGGTGCGCCACAAGAAGGGCATCTGAGCGCCTGGAGCTCGCAGTCGGTGACCGGCCGTCCCTTCTCCCAAGCAACGTCGATCCCTTGCGGCATGGGCACCGGCGCGGGCAAACATTCGTTCGAGCACCGCATGAAGTCGATGTTGCCGTGGATTTGGTACGTACGGTCGAGCGTGTTGCCGGCGCGCAGGTGTAGCCCGTCGACGTTCTGTGTGACTAGGAGGAAGCGGTCGCCCCCGCGCTCCTCGGCCTTCGCGAGCGCGCGGTGGGCGACGTTCGGCTCTGCCCCACGACAAACGCCGCGCCGATAAAGATACCAGGCCCAGACCTCGTCCGGCATCTCCTGAAACGCAGCCCAAGTCGCCATCTCCTCGGGTTGGTAGTTGCGCGAGCCGACCTGCCAGTAGCCTTCCTTGCCTCGAAAGGTTGGGATGCCGCTTTCCGCGGAGACCCCGGCCCCCGTCAGCCAGAGGATGAGACCAGGGGTGCGCAGGATCTGCTTGAGGGAGTCGTCGAGCACGAGGAGGGTGGTACTGCAGTGCCAGTGCCGGTGCCAGTGTCAGTGTCAGTGCCAGTGCCGGTGTCAGTGCCAGCAACTGGGTTGTGCGGCTGGGTCACCGGAGGACGGCTCGGGACGGGCGTGCTCGCGAATGGGAGCCCCGTCGCCCGGCACCTTACGTCGACCTACGCGGAGGCGCCGACCCATTCACTGTGCTGCCCATCCCGAGCCGTCCTCCTCTGTAGAAGTCGACGTACGCCGGGGCCAGCAACTGGGTTGTGCGGCGGAGTCACCGGAGGA
>QMMB01000550.1 GCA_003647035.1 Deltaproteobacteria bacterium
CTATTGGCCGGCTCGGACGGCGATGGGCTGGTGGACCGCATTCGACCTGGCGGAGGTCGCGGCGGACTTCGATCGCATCGCAGGGTGCGGATTCGATTCAGTCCGCATCTTTCTCACATGGGAGGACTTTCAGCCAACCCCGTCGCGCGTCGACTCGACGATGGTCGATCGCCTCGTCTCGACCTTGGACGAGGCGAGCACCGCCGGACTCTCGGTCATGCCCACGCTCTTCACGGGCCACATGAGCGGTGTGAACTGGATCCCTTCATGGGCTCTCGGCGAAGAGGCAGGCGACGATCGATTCCGCGTCGTCTCCGGAGGCCGAGTCACAGCGTCACGCCTCGCAGGCTGGTACTCCGATACATCGATTGTCCGGGCGCAGTCGGCGCTCGCGCGTGAGGTCGCGGGTGCACTTGCCGGGCACAGGGCCCTGTGGGCATGGGACCTCGGAAACGAAAACTCGAACTGCGTAGTCCCCCCCGACAAGGCCCACGCCCGTGAGTGGCTCTTGCGAGTGACGGACGCCATCCGCGGCGCCGACGCCGGCGCGCTCGTCACGCTGGGGCTCCACATGGAAGACCTCGAGCAGGACCGAACGCTCGGCCCGCGCGAGGCAGCCGAGGTCTGCGACTTTCTGCAGATGCACGGATATCCGGGTTACGCCGCGTGGGCGGACGGCCCCACCGACGAGCGGGTCTTGCCGTTTCTCGCGCGGTTGACGCGATGGCTGGGTGGCGGGGCCGACGTCCTCTTCGGAGAGTTCGGCGTGCCGACCACAAAGAGCGGTGAGCCCGACCGTGAACGATCCATCGACGCGTCCAGCCCCGCGCTCGTCGAAGAGCAAGCGGCCGCTTCGTACATCGACCGCGCCCTCGGCGGGCTGCTCGACTGCGGCAGCACGGGCGCGATGCTCTGGTGTTATTCCGACTACGCGGAGGCCGTCTGGGAGTTTCCTCCGCTCGACCTCGCGGTCCACGAGCGATCCTTCGGGTTATGGCGCGCCGACGCCTCCCCGAAGCCGGCCGTCGCCGTGGTCGAGGCGTTCGCAAAGCGACGCGCAGCTCCCGCCGCCGACGGTCCCATCGCGGACTCGACCTGGATCGACGTCGACGCCGCCGAGTTCTACCGCGCACCTGGGTCCGAGCTGCCGCGCTTGTACGGGCGCTACTGCGAGGCGGTGGGCGGGTTGGGCAGGCAGCGCGCGAACGTCAACGAACCCGGGTGAGCTCCGCCAGAAGATCGTCGAGGCGCACGGTCGCGATGCGGGTACGGACGTCGGAGAAACCATAGGGCAGCACGAGGAGCCCGCCTGAAATCATGCTGCCACACGAATAGACAACGTTGGGCACGTAGCCGTCGCGTTCATCGTGCGCGGGCTCGAGCAGGGGCTCGGCGAGGTGACCGATGACGCGCGCAGGGTCCTCCTTGTCGAGCAGGATGGCTCCGAGAGCGTATTGGCGCATGGCCCCAACGCCGTGCGTGATCACGAGCCACCCCGCTTCGGTCTCGAGCGGGGATCCGCAATTGCCGAGCTGTGTGAGTTCCCAGGGGCGCTCGGGCGTCTGGATCACCTCGCTCTCGTGCCAGAAGCGGACGTTGTCCGACCACATCAGGAAGTTGTGCTCGTTGTCCAGCCTGGAGAGCGCGGCATAGCGCCCGCCGATCATGCGGGGAAAGAGCGCGATGCCCTTGTTCTTGGCAGACGCGCCGTTCAGCGTCGCGATTCGGAAAGTCAGGAAATCGGCTGTCTCTATCAGCTGCGGGAGGATTTGATAACCGTCGAACGCCGTATACAAGGCGAAGTACGTCACTGTTCCGTCGTCACGGGTGAAGCGGACGAAGCGAGCATCTTCCATCCCGCTACTCTCGGTCGGCCCCGCCGGAAAGAGGACACGCTCGGAGAGCTTCGAGTCTGGGGCGAACGAGCTCTCGTAGTTCGAGGAAGCGAGCCAGTGGATCGTGCGGGTGATGTGCGCGGCGTCGGGTCTGTGACGGTGTTGGTGGTCGACCTCACGGATCATGATCTCGAGCTGCTCGAGCGTGAACCGATCCGGCAGCGCGTCGAGGACGGTGGCGGCGATCTCATTGTATGCGTCGATCTCACGAAGTTTGGTGTGGAAGATGTGCTTCTCGTAGACCGGAGCTCGGTGGCGCGCGGTGCTCGCTTGCCGACTCGGCGCTGCCATTTCGATCTGGCCGCCCGCGTCGATGCCACCCGCGCGAAACTCGATCGACGAGATGTGCCCCTCGCCGATGGCCCGAAGACTCAAGACGAAGCGCTGCTCGCCTGGAGCGAGGCCCTCTTGGTCGGGCGCCGGCACGATCGAAGGATTGCTGAGCGCGGTGGACTCGAACGAGTACTCATGCGTGAAATAGTCCCCGATGAGCAGCCGGCGCTCCGCCGAGAGCTCGTCCGCTCGGGCGACATGTCCCGCCGCGCCGGCCGTGAAGTTCGCCTCGAATACCGACCGCAAGTCTACGTGGCGCGCTGCGAACCGGGCCTGCGTCGTGCTCAACGTCGTCGTCACCTCTGACTCGGACAACGCCAGGATCCGCGACAGAATGCGCTCGACGCGCGAGCGCCCGTCCACCGAGCGTTCGCCTCCCGGGGTGAACGGCTTC
>QMMB01000551.1 GCA_003647035.1 Deltaproteobacteria bacterium
CCGCTGAGGCGTCGATCCCATCTCACGGGATTTGCTTTAACTGCCCTTAAAGCCCCCTATTTCCACTCATAAGACGAATGCCAGAGCAGTGCCGCGGGTCCCGTCCCATTCCCAAGCTGAGGGTCGCCGGTTCGAACCCGGTCTCGCGCTCCATTAGAATCAGCCACTTGCACGTTTTCCCACACTTCTCAGTTTATGCTTGGTGCCGGCTGAGTGCCGGTTGGTGCCGGCACCAGCTTCGGGCAGGTAGGAAAGGTCATATTCCTCGTCCGGGAGGGCATGGGCATAGGTGTTGAGCGTGAGGCTCGCGTCCCGATGACCAAGCTGTTGCGATACCCATTTCACCGAGCGTCCCGCCTCAAGGCTCAGCGTTGCGAACGTGTGCCGTAGCGAGTGCATCGTGAGCGTTCGGATGTTCTTCTTGGCGAGTTGCTCCCGGATGCAGACCTAAGCCTGCGGCTCTTTCTCCGCGCCGAGATTTCCAAAGGACTGGGGCACGAGGTCAGCGCGAGTCGAGCGCCAGGAAAGGTGCTGGATCACCGGGTGGATATCAGTGTCGAGGAACTCCACGGAACACTGTCCGGGGCGGCTCGACTGGTGGCGAGCTGGCGCATCATGGGCGGTGACGGCGCTGAGGAACTCGCGGCGTTTCGTTTCGCCCGCACCCGACCGCTCGCACAGGATGGTTACCCGGCACTCGCCGACGCAGAGATCGCACTCATCGGCGAGTTGGCGGTCGCCATCGCGAATTCGCTGGCTGAGGTGGGGAAAGACAGTCCATCCGCATCAGCAAATTAGCCAGCGGAGAAACCGCACGAGAGAGCATGATCTATCCTCCGTCATTCAATCCGTGGGCAGAGATTGCCCGAGATGGACCGTCGGATCACTGGATTGCGCCGTTATAATACGTGACACATTAATGCGCACCATAACAGGCATGTGTGCCAGCGACGGATCAGGCTAACCGGCTCCGAGTACCTCGAGCGCCTCGACGGCCATGCGTCCGTCGCCGAGCGAGCGGAGTCTTTCGGATGCAAGCGACGCCGCTTTGCCGAAGCCGCTCCTGGCGTCGAGGAGGCGGGTCATTGACTTCCGGATCTCATCGAGCGATGCGCTTGGGTCGAGCAGGATGCCCGTGCCGTCTTCTACGACGTGCCCGCCTACGCGTGATTGATCACGGCCGAGCGGGCATATGAGTAGGGGAACCTCGTGGCGCATGCCAGCCGACACGGTGGCCTGGCCGCCGTGCGTGACCAACAGGTCGGTGTGTGGCAGCACGACCTGGAAGTTCAACCAGTCGACCACCTCGACAGCTTCGGGAACCCGAACGGCATCGCGGGGGATCACTCCAGCGAGGGAGAGTACGGTGTTCGCGGCGACCCCGGAAGCGGCGGCTGCCAGGCGTTCCAGCAAGTCCTCCTGGTGCATGTAGCTGGAACTCAGGCTGATGACGATCAGCGGTGTGTCATCATCGGGCGGCCAAGGGAGCGTCCAGATCGACTCGCCCTTTGGCTCGTTGGCGATCGGCCCGACCTCGAGGACTTTGTCGGGTAGCCGTCCGCGGGTCCACGCCGGCGGCGGCAGCGAGAGGATTGCGTCCATCCGGTCCCACAGGTCCGGGATCCCCGTCGCGGGCGGGAGGCGGTCCAGCTCGAGCTGCTCCCGCGTCTCGTTCACCAGCTCGATCCATTCGTCGTAATCGTTGGGCAGCTCTGACAGGTACTCGTACCAAAGGAAGTGAACGATCACCGCAGAGGGGGTCTCGAGCTGCTCCGCGGCCGAGATCGCGTTGAGGAGCAGGCAATCGAAAACGATCGCGTCCGCGGCGCTGTCTGCCACCGCTGGTGCGAGCGCCAGTGCGAGGTCGGGTCCGCAGATTCTCTGGCTATAGATCGCCCAGTCGTCGTCTTCAGGGGCCCATCCCTCGGGGTCGTCGAAGCTGTCGGGCAGCAATATGAAGGCACATCCCGCGCTCTCGGCCCGAGCGCGCATGAAAGGCGCACCCAGCACGGTGACCGCGTGGCCGCGTTCCATCAACATTCCTGCGAGGCCCAACATCGGCTTCCATGTTCCGCCGTAGTCCAAGCCAACGAACAGGTACCTACACATATCTGCCACAGAACTCCTCTCTATGCCGAAGCCAGCAGGCAGCTAGCAGCCGCGATCAATCGCTGCTTTCCTGGGGAGAGGCTTTTATCTCACGGGTGTCATTCCGTCAAGACGGAACATGGAAGCGGATAGCTACGGCTGGTAGCGTGCTTCGAGTTCGCTGATGGCTTTGCGCAAGGTCAACTCGGATTGGCGGTCGAGCCCATAGAAGGTGACGCCGATACCGCTGGGATCTTCGTATCGTTCGGGGTCGTCCGGATTCACGCTTGCGACTCGCGCGAACCAGCGGAAGCGGTCGCTCGGCAACTCGATCTCGATGCGCAGCGAGCTTCCGGAGCGGGGCGACTATGCCTCGGCCGAGGCTTGATTGACATATCAGTACTTGCCGGCGGTACTGAAAACGCAGCTTAAACCTCCTATACCCTCTTTGGTGGATCGTTGGTTGGAGGTTGAGGGCTTATGAGTAGTGACAATCTGGTGCGTGATATTGAGCGATATCGTGGGGAATAGG
>QMMB01000552.1 GCA_003647035.1 Deltaproteobacteria bacterium
AGGGGGGGGGGGGGGGGGGGGGGGCGCGGATGAGGGCCGGGGGGGGGGGGGTCAGTAGGGGGGCGGGGCCGTGGGTGGGGCGTCCATTGGAAGTAGACGCACCCGCCGAGAATCAGCCGTTAGCGATGCGCCGTCTCTTTGTTTTTATTCTTTTGTTTGGCTCTATTGCCCTCGCGCCTCGCGCCAACGCGCAACAGCTCAACTGCACCGTGAGCGTGAATTACAGTGCATTGACGGGCAACGAGTTCCAGTTTCTCGGCGAACTGAGGGAGGAACTCGTACGGTACCTCAATGACCGCTCGTGGACCGGTGACGTGTTTCAGGATCGCGAGCGGATCAACTGCTCGTTCCAGATCGTGTTCACTTTCGCCGAAGGCCTGAGCCGCTTCCAGGCTCAGATTGTGGTAGGCGCCAGTCGGCCGATCTACGGCACACAGCAGCGCACCACCGTCTTTCTCGTGCAGGACGACAACTGGACGTTCGAGTATGGGCAAGGCCGAAACCTGGTTTATAGCCCTAATTCATTCGACTCGTTCATCTCCGTCATCGACTTCTATGCCTTTCTGATTCTTGGGTACGATTACGATTCCTTCGATGAGTTGGGCGGACAGGAGTTCTTTGAGGAGGCCCGTGAAATATTTGAGTTGGGCCGAGGTGTGAATGCGGAAGGCTGGTTTCTCGTGGGTGACGAACGAACCCGCGGCGCGCTGATTACTCAGCTTCTCGACCCGCGCTTCGACCCGCTCCGAAAGGCACACTTCCAGTATCATTATGGTGTGCTGGATCACTTCGCTACCGACCACGAGCAGGCCTGGGACGATGCAATGGCCATTATTCGTGCTCTAAACGAACTGTACCAGGACTTCAATACGCGGCGTTTCGCCACCGACATCTTTTTCTCGGCGAAGCATGAGGAGATTGCTTTGCTCCTGGCCGACTTCCCCGAGCGTGCCGATGCCTACGAACTCCTCATTGAGATGGACACGCAGCACCAGACCACGTACGATGAAATGGTGCAATAGCAGACTCCTAGTTCGACTCCAGATCGAAACTTGCCGCCATCTGCCGTATTGTCTCGGGGTCGCCGATGATGGTCAGGCGGTCGCCCTGGCGAAGTTCCGTATTTCCACGCGGTACCATCATATCCTCCCCTCTTCGTATCAGGGCCACGAGGGCGCCTTCAGGAATCTGTAATTGGCTTAGCGATTTGCCGATGTACGTGCCCGACTTCGCCTCGCGGTCCAGATCAAGCGTCAGGAAACGATCATCTCTCAACATGATCTCTCTGAGTTGTTGATCGGACGAAGCTGTGAGCCAGGCCTCCATAAAGTCCTCGTCGTCCACTCGTTCGGCTATCTGCGCAAGGATTCGGAGGTGCTGGCCAGGGTCTTTGTCGGGGCTAACCAGGAAGAACAGCGCGTGGACAATTTGCTCCTCTTCCCCGTCATGAAAATCGTCCGGCGGCACCACGACCCCTTCCTTCGAGCGGACGAGCACCATCTCGGCTTGCATCAGACCGGCCTTCTTGAGGTGAGGAAGGGCAACTCCGTGGGTCACTGGCGTAGCACCGATTCTCGTACCCTGTTGGAATTCCTCGAAGATATCTGCCGCTGCCCCCGGTATCCGGTGCTCCAACCGCTCTGATGCCAGCCGAACCACCTCGTCGAATGGTTGCCCCTCGTCCAGGTCAATCGCGAAGCTTCGGGCAATCGTACGTTCGAAGGGGTCATCTGATCGGAGCCCTTTTTCCTTCAGGATGTTTCGAAGCTCCCTGTCGAGCCCCTCATACCTTCTTTGGCCCCATCGCTCGAACAGGTGGTAGATCGCACCGTCCCGGCTGACTCGTTTGCGCGCGTAGTACAGGTACCAAATGGTCCCGAAAACGACAAGCCCGCCTGTGAACGGGATCGGGAGCCAGCCCATCTGAGCAATAAGCCATATCGGGGCGACAATCCCGAATAGTTGAAGCCAGGGGTATAGAGGTGCTCGGTAGCCGGGATCGTACGATTCAATATGGCTCTCTCGCATGACGACAACTGCCAAACACGCCAGCGCGAACATGATCATCTGAAACGCCCCTGCCAGCTTCGCGATCTTCGTGGGGTCAAACAGGATCACGAAAGCCAGGATGAGCCCGACCGTCGTGTAGATAGCTGTCGTTGGTGTGCGACGCTTGCTCATGAAGCGGAATACGCGCGGTAGCAGGTGGTCTCGGCTCATGGCCAACGGGTAGCGCGATGCGCTCAAAATCCCTGCGTTTGCTCCGGCAGAGAAGGCCAGCACGGCCGCTATCGTCCTCAGGATTTTTCCGTACTTGCCTACCAACACATCCGCGACCGTTGCAACGGGTGTGAGGTCGCCACCGTTTCGGGCGAGTACATCAGCGCCGACCACGCCGATCATCACCGAGGTCCCCACCAGGTACACCGCCATCGCTGTACCAAATGCCAGAAACATGCCGAGTGGCAGATTCCTTTCGGGGTCCTTCACCTCCTCCGCGATGCTGGCGATCTTCGTCACGCCGGCGAACGACACGAAGACGAAGCCCGCCGTGCCGAGGATCGAGCTGATGGGGACGTCGACGATCCCCTCGAACCGGACGGTGTCGACCCG
>QMMB01000553.1 GCA_003647035.1 Deltaproteobacteria bacterium
GAACGATGACTTGGACAGCGTCGCAGTGGCCCGCGAGGTGCTCGTCAACCGCGTTATCGACGGCTTCCCAACCCAGATGGTGCAGGCCGGATCCGTCGTGCGGATCGCCGATGTACATGCCCGGCCGCTTGCGCACCGCCTCGAGCCCTTCGAGCACCTGAATCGCGCTTTGATCGTAGTCCGACGCAGCCGAGCTCGGTTGCGCGATCGGGGGGGCAGCCATGGGTGAGTTTCTAGCCTTGAAGGGGGGTCGATGCAAGGCCCGGCGCAGCCGCTAACTCGTTGATCTGACAGTTGAATTTCTGGGTCGCTGAAGGTCAGTCACCGAGAACCCTCCGACGCGTCAATCGGACCGCTAAAAGGGTACACGGAACGAGGAAAAGAACGGTCGAGCCGAGCAGCCCAAGCAGGTGCGAACCGGGGTTTCCGAGCACCAAAAAACCGCGGGCGCACTCCGCGAGTTGATACACGGGGTTGATCTGCATGAGCGCCCGGAGCGCGGGACTCTGCGGCTCCACCGGGAAGAACGTGTTGCTGACCAGGCTCAAAGGCCAGCCGATCAAGAACACCGGGTAGTTCATGTGATCGATCGCAGGAACGATCGCGGTGAAGATCAGCGCGAACGAGGCAAACGCGCAACCGGCAATGAAGCCAAGAAAAGGCATGAGCAGCAGGAACTCCACCTTCACGTCGACGAGGCCGATCAGGTCGAACACCGCAATGACCACAGACACGATTGAGATGTTCACCATCCCGCGTACCGCGCCCCAGAGGATCTCGCCCCATACGACGCTCGGGAGCTCGACCTGCGTGGCGAGGATGCCGTCCCAAGTCTTCTGGTAGAACATGCGGAAATACGCGGAGTAGAGACCCTCGTAATACGGTGTGCCGAAACCCGTATACGCGATCAAGCCCGCAGCGACGTAGGTCGCGTAGTTGATGTCCACCCCGCGGTAGCTGAGGGTCTCGATGTAGCCGCTGAAGCCGATGCCAAACGCGGCGAAGAAGATGACGGGTTCCATGGCCGGGGGGATCACCGCGGTGCGCCAGTGCCGGAGAAAAACCAGTGCATTCCTGCGAAATACGGCCCATGACTGCCAATCGGCAACCGCGGTGAGGCTCTTCAACCCGCTCACTCGGACCTCCCGTTGCGTCGCGCGAGCGCAATGAACAGATCGTCGAGATTGGGCGGGCGCACCTGCCAGGTCGCCTCCGTGAAACGGGCCGTGAGCTCGACCAGGTCCTGCTTGGTCACCGGAACGCGAAGCTCGCCTAGAACTGTCGCTACCTCTTCGGCACCCCGGGCCTGGAGCCACGCCGCGATCTCCTGACGGGCCGGCTCACCGCGGGGAACGATGATCACGTGGTCGCCGAGCACCGTGTCGATGACTCGATGGGGCTCACCGCGCGCCACCTTTCGCCCCTCGTGAATCACGAGCAGCTCGTCGCTGAGTCGTTCGGCCTCGTCCATGTAGTGCGTCGTCAGCACGATTGCCAAGCCGTCCGCGCGCATGCTGTCGATGAGCTCCCACACGTCGAGACGTGCGCTCGGATCGAGGCCTGTCGTGGGTTCGTCCAGAAACAGGATGCTCGGTCGGTGGACGATGGAGCGCGCGATCAACAACCGCCGCACGAAGCCACCCGAGAGCACATGCGGCGACGCATCAGCGTACTCGGCGAGGTCGAACCGACTGAGGAGCTCTGCGACGCGACCCTCGAGGTCGTCGACTCTCGGCCGGAAGTAGCTCGCATAGATCAGGAGGTTCTGCGCAACCGTGAAATCGTAATCGAGCGAGTCTCCCTGAGTGCACACCCCGATCGAGCGTTTGGCTTCGGCACGGTCCTCGTCAAAGCGCTTCCCCGCGTAGTGAATCGACCCGCTGTCGGGCGGAACGAACCCGTAGAGCATCCGCAGCGTCGTCGTTTTGCCCGCCCCATTGGCCCCGAGGAGGCCGAGCACCGTGCCCCGCCGGCAGGAAAGGTCGAGGCGATCCACGACGACCTTGTCCCCGTAACTCTTGGTGAGGCCGCGTGCTTCGAGAATTGCCGTCGTCATGGAGAAAACACCCCGGAAGGTGACGGAACATGCGCGAGCATCCTACAATGGCAACGCGATCGCGCACGTTTTGAAACCGTGGCGATGCGGAGCAGTGATGGCGCATCCACCAAGAGAGCACGATGGGCAACCCCGACACAGCGTGGGACGCGTGTTGGACAGCCGGTGGATGATGGCGTTCTCGGTGCTCGCGGTACTCGTGGCGATCGCTTGGGCGCTCGGTGAGCCAGGCTCCACAGCAGGGCGCGTAGGAACGCTGGCGCCAGACGTCACGATGGCGACCATCGAGCTGCTCGGCGTGCCACAAGGGGCGGAAGTCTCCCTCGACGGTAGAAGAATCGACAACACCCTGTTCGGTGTGGCGTCCGGGACGCGGCACGCGCTCGAAGTGACGGATGCGAGCGGCCGAAGTTGGCGACAGGTCTTCTTGGCCAAAGGGTCGCTGTCGCTGGTGGTCGACCTCCGCACCCACTTCGTCGAGGTGCAGGTAGTGCCTAGCGATCCGGAGACCGAGCAAGAGACCGAACCGCAGTGACGTCGTAGCCGCGA
>QMMB01000554.1 GCA_003647035.1 Deltaproteobacteria bacterium
CCATCTTTTCGGCGGCTTCCGCTCGATTGTCTGCTCGGAGCAGCTCGATGAGGCGTACCCGCGCATAGAGGTCGCCCGGCGTCATCGTAGCCCGCCGCTCGAGAATCGCGATCGCGCTCCGACGGTGTCCATTTGAAACGAGTTGCTCGGCCGAGGCGCGTGCGCGAAGTTGGGGCGCGTCATCGGGACGAACCTTCACGTTCGCGTAGTAGGCTGCCGCTTCTTCGAAGCGGCCCGCGCGCTCGAAGAGCTCGGCGAGCGCCGCACGCTCCGCGCTTCGTTTCGGGTCGAACAGTCGCAGACCAGCGCGCAGGTGGCCCTCCTCGAGATAAATCTCCGCAAGCATTCTACGCAGGGCGAGTGATTCGTGGGGCACTTGCCCCAACGCTTCGACTGCTGCGCCGTATCGGTCTTGCGACATCGAGCATTCGGCGAACGCCAATCGCGAAGCTTCGAAGCTTGCGGCGCCGATCGGAACATCTGCGAGTATCGTGGCAGCCTCGATGTAATCGCCGCGGGCGAGGTGGGCGCGACCCTTCAGGTACTCGACTCGCGGGGATGGATCCAAGCTCTCCAACAGCTGGAGGGCCACATCGAGCTCGCCGATATCGAGCAGCAGGACGACGTGGTCGAGTACGCCACCCAATCGCTCGCTGTCCGCGGTTGCCAAGAAGGTCGCCGCCTCCTGCTGGCCGCCGCTGTCGACGAGGGCACGTAACCACAGCACCACGTTCTGTGGCGTGCCGAGCGCGGGTGCCAACAAGCGGACGGCCAATGCGGGCTGGCCCGCTCTGAGCGCGAGTGCTCCGGCGGTGTGGCTGCGCTCCGTTTGGCTCGAGCGTCGATCGAGCGCCAGGGCACGTTCCAAAGTCTCTGCGTCCCCGAGCCGCCGCGCGAGATCGATCAGGACGCGGCGGGCGTGCTCGGTCCGTGTTCCAACCGAGTCCTCGGCGAACTCGATAAGGACCGCTTTCGCTCTATGTGTGCGCCCGGTGGCGACGAGCGTTTCCGCGATCGCGATGACAGGCGCATCCCACACCGGTCTCAACTCGCTCGCGCGCGCATACGACGCGAGAGCCTCGTCATTCATGCCTCGGTGTCTTTGAATGCGCCCCTCGGCGAGCACGACCCGAGCCGAATCCGGATAGGCACGGCCCGCCATTGCCAGAGTTCGGTCGGCGCGACGGGATGCGCCGCTGAGCTCGAACTCTTCGGCCAGCCGGGTCATGAGTACGACGTCGTCGGCCGGCGCGGCGGTCGCAGCTTCAAAAGCCATGGCGGCTTCATCGTGGCGGCCTTTCGTCGCGGACATCTCGCCCTCGATGAACCGCTCATAGGCGTACGGAGATACGAACGGGCCTTGCTCGACTTGTCCGTCGACGACGCGGGGCACGGTGCGCAGCGTCGGGGACGCGCATGCAGCGATCCCCAGCAAGAATATCGACCCCAAACGGCTCACAGCAGAATCATACCGGAAGGGGCCCGCGAAGGCTCGGTCGTCCGCAGCATGCCGGTTGACTTCGATGCGCCGCACCTCTAAAACTTCGCGCAGCGCAAGGCTGCACGGGAGAAGATGATGGGTCCGATTTGGATGACGTTGCTGTTGGTGAGCACGCTCGGATTTTTCTCATGGTCCGTGTTTCGGCGGCTGAGGCAGCTCAAGGTTGGCGTGCCCGACCCGCGTTTTTCGTGGACGGGTGAACAGATTGCCGATCGGACGAAGACCCTCTTGGTCTACGTCTTTGGCCAGAAGAGGATGCCCAACTATACGCTGGCGGGTTTCGCGCACATGGGCATCTTCGTCGCCTTCATGGTGCTCCTTTTCAATAGCCTCATGCTCTGGGGGCGCGGGTTCGATATCGGCTTCGATTTCTGGGGCCTGTTGAGCACCAACCACCTGCTCGGCAAAGTGTATTCTCTCGTCAAGGAGCTCGCCGCGTTCGCCGCGATCGTGGGCTCGTTCGTGTTCCTCTACCTGCGGTGGGTGAAGCGTGGCGAGGACAGCGGTGACCCGAAGGCGGTCAAAGACAAGCCTCGGATGACGCTCGGCCACCACGCAGACCGTTACATCTTCACCGAACCGATTCTGATTCTCTTCATCATCATTACGATGATGGCTGCAGACTTCCTCTACGTCGGGTCGTCGCTCGTGCTCGAGTCGCGCGCCTACGGCGAGCCGATTCATGCCGGTTGGTGGGAGCCGTTCGGGGGCCTCTTCGCGCACTTGCTCGACAACCTGGACAACGGCCGGGTCGTCACGGGATTCCAGCACGTGGGCTTCTGGTGGCATTCGGCGTTCGTCCTGATCTTCTTGAACATCCTTCCGTACTCGAAGCACTTCCACGTGCTCACCGTCATTCCAAATGTCTTCGCCTACGAGCGCAGGCCGAATGCGCTCCCGAAGGTGGAGGACCTCGAGGGCAAGGTCGAACGCGAAGAGTCTCTCGGTATCAACCAGCTCAGCGACCTCACGTACAAGCACATCATGGACCTGTACACCTGCACGGAGTGTGGGCGCTGCAGCGACAACTGCCCGGCCTACATCACCGGTAAGAAGCTTTCGCCCAAGCACCGGACGCTGGCGATCCGAGATCACCTGTACG
>QMMB01000555.1 GCA_003647035.1 Deltaproteobacteria bacterium
GCCGCGGCGGAGAGCAGCGTCACGTCCTTCACGCCGGAGAACGCCTTCTGGTAAGTCATGCGGAGCGTCCGCACGGCCCATAGCATGAGATAGACATCGCCCGTCCCTCCGGCGACCGAGACGTTGAGGACGAGCTTGACCAAAAAAACGCCGAAGTAGCGGAGGGCGTTCACGGCCCATACCGCGGAGTAACAAAGCACATCGACGAACGGCATGATGAGAAACCGCACAACAAAGACGATGTAGAACCACGGTGACGTCGGCAGCGACCGCAAGACCTCGGCCCAATCGGTGCCCTTGAGCTGCTTGTAGAGAACGGTGCCGATGACGATCAGAAACAGAAGCGAGAACATGCGCTGCGTGTTGCGTCGCGCTTGCGGAGGGACCCGTTCGACGATGCCGCTGCCCCACGTCCGCAGTCTTGCGATCCGCGCCCGGATGCGATCCGCGACCCCTTGAGCCTCCTCGCTCATGGCCGCGTTATGACTCGTCGCCCTCTTTTCGGCCACTAAGCGGGGTGCGCGGCCATGGTTTGGCTCGACCCATCCGATCCTCCCGGATGAGCCTCACGGCTTCCCGCCGGGACGGAGCTTGTACGCGTAAAGGCGTCCGAGGTGACGAAGGAAGTCCAGCTGCTCCTTGAGCGAGAGCTTGCTTTGCCCGTGTTGGCGGCCCGCCAAGTGAATCGGAACTTCGCTCGGACTTTGGAAGTCGCCCTTGACGAAGATCTCGAGCGCGATCTTGTAGCCCATAGGGGAAAGGGTATCCGGACTGGGCATGTCCGCGCGTCGAAATGCGAAGAACCCGCTCATCGGATCCTTGAGCGGACACAGCGGTCGGGCCAGTAGCGAGGAAAGCACCGAGTTCAGCTTTCGGAACAGACTCCAATCGTCGTGGATCGATCCTCCTTCGACGTAGCGCGAGCCCAGCACGAAATCGCTTTCGCCGTCGAGCAACCGCTTGACCATCTTCGGAATGGCGCTCGGGGGATGGGAAAGGTCGGCGTCCATCACAACGATGATGTCGCCGGACGACATCGCAATGCCGTGAATCACGGCGGTAGCCAAGCCCCGCTCGCCCCTGCGGACCACCATGCGTGCCCTCAATCTCTCAGAGAGCCCAGCGCAGATCTCTTCCGAACCATCATTGGAATCATCGTCGATGAACAGGAGCTCGTAATCGTGCCCGGTGTCAGCAAGGGATTGCTCGACGGCTTCCGCGACCAAGGGAAGGTTGTCGACCTCCCGATACGTTGGGACCACGATGGAAATCATTCGGGGCTGCCCCTAGCATGGATTTGCACAACGGCGTCTCGACCTATGAACCGGATTGCGACCGCCAGAATGCGCGAGAATCATAGCGAAAACAATACTCAGCACAGCCCTTGCGCTCCGACCCCGTCTTGGGCGATGGTTGCCGTATGGGATGGTTTTTCTTCGCCGTCACCTTTGCTGTCGCTGCCCTTGGCTCCTGCAGCACCGATGGCTCGGACGCCGGTGGGGGCCCGAGTCCAAGCGCGGATGCCAACTGGTGGTTGTTCGGCCACGACTACCACAACACCCGGGCCAATACCGCGGAAACGACGATCGGAGTCGACAACGTCGGCGAGCTCGAGCTTCTGTGGGAGCGCGTCACGGTCCAGTCGACGTCGACGCCCGCAGTGGTCGACGACATCGTCTACTACGCCGATTGGTCGGGCATGCTCTATGCGAAGAATACGGCTGACGGTAGCGAGGTCTGGACCGCCGAGCTCGAAGGAGGCACGACCGCAAGCCCTGCGGTGACCGAGGACAAGGTGTTCATTGGGGGTGGTGGCGCCGTGCTCTTTTGTGTCGACCGCGAAACCGGTGACGTGATCTGGTCGGCCGACGTGGAGGACCACCCCCAAGCGGGTCTGACCGGATCGGCCATTCCGATCGATGACATGGTCATCATCGGGGTGAGCTCCGGGGAAGTCGGCAATACGGACCCCGAGTACGACTACACGTTCCGCGGCAGCATCGTCGCGCTCGACCAAACGAGCGGCGACGAGCTCTGGCGCGTGTACGTTGCGGAAATCGAGGATCCCGAAACCCAGGAAGTCTCGGGCGCAGGCGTCAGTGTGTGGTCCACTGCGGCGATCGACGTCGACCGCCAAATGATGTTCATCGGCACCGGGCAGGCTTACGAAGTCCCGGCCGGGCCGCGTTCCGATTCGGTGATCGCGATCGACTATACGAACGGCGAGGTCGTGTGGGTACGTCAGTTCACCGCAGACGACGTGTACTCGCTCTTCCAGACCCCGCCTCAGGGTCCCGATGCCGACATCGGTGCGGCGCCGAATCTGTTCAGGATCGGCGGCCAAGATGTGGTGGGTGTCGGCGACAAGGGGGGTGTGTACGCAGTCCTGGACCGCGACACCGGTGAAGAAGTTTGGGCGCACATCCTCGGGCCCGGAAGCCATCTCGGCGGCGTGATGACTGCGGCGGCGTACGCGGATGGTCGAATCTTTCTCGCGCAGAACGCCTTCCCTCGCGGCATCGACACCGAGAACGTGTTCGTTCCCGATTTCAATCTGCCGGAAAACACATACGACGTCATCGCGTTGGAAGCCGCGAC
>QMMB01000556.1 GCA_003647035.1 Deltaproteobacteria bacterium
AGGAGGCGCGCAACCCCTGCCGCTCTTGAATCGTCTGCACGAAATTCGCAGCCTGGAGCAGCGCCTCGGGGGTCCCGGTGTCGAGCCAAGCCACCCCACGTCCGAACTTCTCTAACTGAAGGTTTCCAGCAGCGAGGTATGCGCGGTTGAGGTCGGTGATCTCGAGCTCGCCCCTCGCCGACGGTTTGAGCGCCTTCGCGTACGACACGACCTCTTCATCGTAGAAGTAGAGCCCGGCGACCGCATAGTTCGACTTGGGCTCTGCGGGCTTCTCTTCGAGCCCGACCACGATGCCATTCGCGTCGAACTCGGCAACGCCGTAGGCAGTTGGGTTGCTGACGTAGTAGCCAAACACCGTCGCACCTTGGGTTTGCTGAGCGCTCTGCATCAACAGACCCTGCAGCCCGTGCCCGTAAAAGATGTTGTCCCCGAGCACGAGCGCACACGCGTCGCCGTCGATGAAATCCTCGCCGATCAAAAAAGCCTGTGCGAGGCCGTCCGGACTCGGCTGCACGGCGTACACGATACGAAGCCCCCAGCTCTCGCCGTCGCCTAGAAGTGCGCGAAACAGAGCTTGCTCGTGGGGTGTGGTGATGATCAGAACCTCGCGAATCCCGGCGAGCATCAACGTGGACAGCGGATAGTAGATCATGGGCTTGTCGTAGATCGGCATGAGCTGCTTGCTCAGCCCTTTGGTGAGCGGGTGCAGTCGCGTGCCAGTTCCACCGGCCAAGATGATGCCCTTGCTGATCACGTTAGCCCTCTATCCGGTCCGGTCGCCGTAGTTCAGATCCATCCACTTGCGGTATTCGCCCGAGCGCACGCCCTGCACCCAATCCTGGTTGGACAGGTACCATTGGACCGTCTTGCGGAAGCCGGTGTCGAAAGTTTCTTTGGGCTCCCAGCCACACTCTTCACGAATGCGCGTGGCGTCGATCGCGTAGCGCAAGTCGTGCCCTGGGCGGTCGGTCACGAACTGCTTGAGTGCCAAGATCTCGCCGACATCGGTGCCGGTTTCCTCGGCCACCATATGACAGAGCGTGTCGACGACCTCGATGTTTGTCTTCTCGTTGTTCCCGCCGATGTTATAGGTGCGTCCCACGAGGCCCTTTTCGATGACGGTCCAAATCGCGTCGCAGTGGTCTTCGACGTAAAGCCAGTCCCGCACGTTGAGCCCCTCGCCGTAGATAGGAAGAGGCTTTCGCTCCAACGCGTTGAGGATCATCAGCGGCACCAGCTTCTCGGGAAACTGCATGGGGCCGTAGTTGTTGGAGCAGTTGGTAATCTTGATCGGGAGGCCGAAAGTTCGGTGGTAGGCACGAACGATGTGGTCGCTTGCCGCCTTGGATGCGGAGTACGGGCTCGAAGGGTCGTACGCCGTCGTCTCCTCGAACGCCCCCGTGTCGCCGAGCGAGCCGTACACCTCGTCGGTGCTCACGTGATGAAAAAGCCGATTGTCGTCGCCGGACCACCGCTTTCGACACGCCTCGAGCAGGTTGAACGTCCCCTCGATATTGGTTCGGATGAACTCGCGAGGGCCGAGAATGCTTCGATCGACGTGGCTCTCTGCGGCGAAGTGGACCACCAAGTCCGGGTCGATCTCGTCGAAGACCTCGTCGACGCCATCCATGTCGGTGATGTCCACGCGGCGCAGATCGTAGTTCGACAGAGATTCGATCGCCTGCAAGCTGCCGAGATTCGCGGCATAGGTGAGCTTGTCGAGATTGATGAACCGATGCTCCGGGAGCTGCGGCACCAAACGATTCAAGAAATTGGCGCCGATGAAACCGGCACCACCCGTGACAATGATCTTCATCGACTGTTCTCGGCCTCGGGGATGAGCATAGCCGGAACGCTTTGCCGGCGCACACGAGGTCGACGCCTAGCGCCTGGGAGGCCCTAGCCGAGCAGCTTCCGGAACGCGGGGGGCAGGGCCTGGCTTCTCGGCACTCGCTGATAGAGCTGGACCGACAGCTCGCCCGCGGCCTCTTGGAGCTGATTCATCACGCCGGGTTGAAGGGCTTCTTCACATTGCTCTTGGTTGTCGAACCGGAATAGACACGTCTGCTTGAACATCAGCGGATTGGTGCCTGCAGGATGAGGGCGCTTCGTGAGGACGATCGGCGAGGTCTCGTGGCTCTGATACACGAGCTGTCCGCCCGCCCCTTCCACGATGTTCTGAATCGCCTCGGGCGCTTCGTGAGCATGCACGGCCAGGATCCACTTGGACCGCCGCAGAGCGCCTAGCGAACTGGGCGAGTGCGTAAACGATGCTTCGAACTTGCGGACCGCCTTGAGTCGTTGAGGGTTCGCAACCACCATGTAGTAGGGGTTCAATGCCAACGCGAAGAAGCGGCGCTGGTTCGGGTAGCGAACGACAAGCAGCTCCTCGGCCCGCGGCTCGCCAAGGAAGGACTCGACATGCGTGCCCATCCAGCCAACCTCCCCACCGACCGTCTTCAGCAGGGGCGCCACGAGCACGCCGTACCATTTGTAGGCGTCCTCATCCTTGAAGTGAATCAAGTTGAGCACGTCCACCGGCACCGGGAGGTCCGCCCGGTAGAGCTTCTTCACGGCATCGACATCAAGCTGGTC
>QMMB01000557.1 GCA_003647035.1 Deltaproteobacteria bacterium
AGTGTGCCTTCGCCGGTCGCCGGATCCAGCGACACGGCGGGAGAGAGGGGCTGCACGTCGCTCGCGCTTCGCGTAGCGCTGGGTGTCGGAACCAGGGCGCCCTGTCCCGAGGGTCGGCAACGGCCGAACTCGTCGCACGCGTTACCGTCGGCGCAGACACCGTCGGCCTCGCAGCTCGCTTCGCAGATGCCCAGCTCGCAGTGCGTGCCGCAGGGACAGTGGTCGTCCTCGAGGCAGTCTCTGCGCTCGGCGACCAAGACCGGGTCAGCGGTGCAGAGGGCTGAGGGACCTGGCCCGGTGCCGCCCGTGCCACCCGAACCGGGGTCCCCGGAGCCACCGCTGGAGCAACCGACGGCCGCCGATAGCGCGAAAAGACAGAAGGATATAAGCAGACCGGACGAATTGAGAGGTCGACTTCCAAGAACGAGAGGCGAAACAGATTTCATGGAGGGCTCCGTGTAACATTCTTCGGCGAGCGCGCGAAGAGGTTTTCCCGTCGCGCGTGAGTTTTCTGGACCACGAGGATCGAAGCGATGCATCGCTTGGTACGCGACGTCACTCCGTCGACATGTCGTGTGAACGTCGGCGAGATACAAGTGACTATTCGTTCGCTAACCGATTACCACCAAGATCCAAGACGGAAGATCGACGGAGGTTGACCGGCAATTCCGAAGGTCACGAAGCCTCCCTTAGTCTCCGGCCAACAAGCGACGGTTGCTGCTAAGAAAGCCGCGCCGAAGCGTGGGGATGCCGTCGCATGGCCTTCAGATCCGTTTGATCAAATGGCCGCGGTCATGGCGGCGGCACGCCTGAATCAGGGTGACTTCTCGGTGGAAGACCTGGCAGCCTCCTTCAAGCGTGCCCCCCGCAAGAGCGTTGAGAAGTACCTCCTGGCTCTCGCGAAACAACACCTACTCTCTCGCAGCGATGACGGCAGATTCCGGTCTCCAACGATTGCTGCGTGAGCTCCGATTCGTCTCCAATCGAATCGAAACGGAACGGCGGCCGCCCGGAATCCTCCAGACACGCCGGGAACGTGATTCACTTTGAGAGCTATGTATTGAAATGTGTGCCGTGCTGTTGCTGGCTCGCCGATACACCATTGCACTTCTTGTGGCTCATGAAACGCCGGATGTGAGCCACAAACGCTCTGGGCGCCAGTACATGAGCCTCAGAAGAACTCCTTGCCCTCAGCAATATTGAAAAGCCTCCCAAATGCTAAGAGCGCGGGACGACGGCCGGATCCGTGTCTGATTTCCTCAAGAATTCCGGCGTCTCTCAGCTGCGCTATGAGTCGCTTCGCTGTGGACTCGGGAACCTGGGCACCTGTGATGAAATCTGCTCGCGTGAAGATGGGGCGCTGAAAGATCCAATCCAGGGCGAGAATCGCGTACTGCGACCGAGTTAGCTTGGCTACTCGTGGCTTGAGCTCTTCGTAGAGAGCGAGGATCGTCTGGGCCTTTTCCAGGTTGGCCTCCGCCTGCTCCTGAACCCCCGCCAGGAAGAACTTACACCATCCCGTCCAATTGCCGGTGCGGGAGACTGACAGCAGCCCCTCGTAGTACGCCTCCTGATTCTTCTCGAGGTAAGCGCTCATGTAGAACATTGGGCGGCGGATTAGGCCACGCTGCCAGAGGAACAGCGGGATCAGTAGTCGCCCCAGCCGACCATTGCCGTCCAGGAACGGATGCAGGGCTTCGAACTCCGCGTGCAGAATCGCAAGCTGCACGAGTCGATCCGGCTCGTCACCGTGGAGGTACGTCTCCCACGAGCCCATCGCCTCGGCTAGAGCGCCCGCGTCGATGGGAACGAATCGTGCTTCTTCGATCGGGCAGCCGGGAGTGCCGATCCAATTCGAGATACGGCGAAACTCGCCAGGTGCCTTGTCCGCTCCACGAACCCCTCGCATCAACTCTGCATGAACGGCTCTGACCACGCGCAGCGAGAGCGGCAGGTCGGTGAGCATTTCCTCGGCGAGGCTCATCGCGCGCCGGTAGTTCAGGATCTCTCGGAAATCCTCACGCCGTGCGCTTGAGAAGTCTGTTCCAGATTCATCAGCCTCGAACTCCAACACTTCGCCGATTGTGGCCTGCGTCCCTTCAATCTTCGACGACAGCACCGCTTCCTGAGTCGTCATTGGACTCAACAAGACTCTGGGGTTCGGAATGGCCGCAAGCATACCGTCGTACCGAGCCACGGCCGCAGAAGCTGGCCCAAGGAGCGGGATGAGCTTCTCCCAGCTAAGTGCAGGCGGCGGAAAACCGCCAACTTGGTAGGCGATGGGCGTGCTCACGTTGTCTTCTCACGGCGCACGTTACCAGCACCAAGGACTGCCATCGAGGAGAGATTGAAGCGAGTGGCACGGATGCAGATCGGGTGGCCGAGCTCGTCCGCGCGAATAAGCCGAAGGCGTTGAGCGTGTCTCCGACTGCGCGATACCCGCGAGCGCAGTTTTGTTGGCAGACAAAACTCCACCTTGCCGCAAACAAGCTAGGTCCCTTCATTGCACTTCCGTGTAGGCAGCAGAGATTGCCCGGAACCCGCTGTAGGCAACTGCCACTCCACGGAACTCAGCACACCTCAGGGCAACTCG
>QMMB01000558.1 GCA_003647035.1 Deltaproteobacteria bacterium
CTGAGGCACCTGCTGCTGAGGCGCCTGCTGCTGAGGCACCTGCTGCTGAGGCGCCTGCTGCTGAGGAAGCCGCTAAAGAATCAACAGAAGCTGAGTCCGAAGCGGACAAGCGCGAGGAGGGCTAGCCCATGGCTGACGATATCCGACAAGATTTCGACACGGACGGTGGCGGACGCGGACGCGGCGGACGCAAGAAGGCGCCGGGTCACTCCCTCCCTCCCGATTTCAAGTTTGACTACAAAGATCCCCAGCAGCTTCGGCATTTCATCACCGACCGCGGAAAGATCACGCCTCGGCGTATCAACGGTCTCAACGCCAAGCAGCAGCGTGATCTGACCCGCGCAATCAAACGGGCCCGCAACATCGCGTTGCTCCCCTACACCGCGACGAAGTGAGGTAGCCATGGGATCCACAGTCGAAGTCGTACTCAAAGAAAATCTCAAGCATCTCGGCTCGATCGGCGACGTGGTACGTGTGCGCCGCGGCTACGCCCGGAATCTTCTGTTGCCGCGGGGCCTTGCGGTCGTCGCGAGCCGCGGGAACGTTCGGCAGATCGAGCATGAAAAGGCCATTCAGGCTCAGCGAATCGCCAAGCTTCGCGAGGAGCAGGAGACGGTCGTGGCCGCGCTGGCCAAGATCACGCTCATGGTCGCCAAGGAAGCCGGCGACGACGGCAAGCTGTTCGGTTCGGTCACCTCGAACAACGTGCTCGACGGCCTCAAGGCCAAGGGCGTCGAGGATGTCGACAAGAAGCAGCTCGTCATGCCGGATCAGATCATCAAAGAGGTGGGCAGCTACGAGGTCGGCGTGAAGCTACCGTATGGCTTGACGGCAACCATTAAGCTCGAAGTGAAGACCCGCGCGTAGTGTGCGGATCTTTTCGCCCATGGTCGGCTTTCCTCCTCGCTCGCTCTCTGCGGGGGCGCTCGACCACGAGCGAAAATCTCTCGCACACTACTCTGTCGATCACACACTAGTGCGATAGCGCTTCCGCTCAGCCGCCCTAAGAGCTAGAAGAAGACTCGGAAGGGAGCACGGGTCATCACTTCATCGCAACAAGTCGGGCAGGTCCCTCCGAACGCGCTCGACGCAGAACGCGCAGTGCTCGGCGGGATCCTCCTCGAGAACCAGGCGATGAACATCGTCGTGGAGGCGCTGTCCACCGACGACTTCTACAGCGAGGCCAACGCCAAGATTTTCGAGGCGATGAACGAGCTCTCTCGTCGTGGCCAACCGGTCGACCATGTCACGCTTCGAGAGGCGCTGGTTCACAGCGGGAAGCTCGCATCGGTTGGGGGAGACGAGTACCTGCTCTCGCTCAGCAATACGATCCCGAGCGTCTCGAACATTCAGGCACATGCGCAGATCATCCGGGAGAAGTCGGTCATCCGGGCGCTCATTTTGGCATGTCACGAGGTGGTTTCGCGGGGCTACGGGGACTACGGGCCTATCGACGAGTATCTCGATCAATCCGAGTCGGCGATTTTCGCGGTCGGCAGGGAACGTGCTCGAAATCCCTACGAGCACGTAAAAGATGTCGTGATGCGGACGTTTCAGGAGATCCATGAAACAGCCAACCGCGGCGAGGCGATTACGGGCCTACCCACGGGTTACAAGCAACTCGATAAAATGACCGCTGGCATGCACTCGGGCGATCTCATCATCGTCGCAGGGCGTCCCGGCATGGGTAAGACCTCGTTCGCGCTCAATGTGGCGCACCACGCGTGCCACAAGAGCGGCTCGCCCGTTGCGGTGTTTTCGCTGGAGATGCCCAAGGGGCAGCTCGTTCGCCGTCTTCTGGGCAGCGAAGCGCGCGTCGATGGCAATCGCATTCGCACCGGGCAGCTCCAGAAGGACGACTGGCCCAAGCTCGCGGACGCCGCGGGCACGCTGAGCGAGATGCCGATCTGGATCGACGACACGCCGGCGATCTCGATGATCGAGCTACGCGCCAAAGCCCGCCGGCTCAAATCCGAGGTTGGCCTCGGCTTGATCGTGGTGGACTATATGCAGCTGATGCGCTCGGGGTCGCGCAATGATTCGCGCGAGCAGGAGATCAGCGAGATCAGCCGAAGCTTGAAAGCGCTGGCCAAGGAGCTCGAGATGCCGGTGATGGCGCTCTCGCAGCTCAACCGCGGCGTCGAGTCGCGCGGCACGAAAGACAAGCGGCCGCAGCTTTCCGACCTTCGTGAGTCCGGCGCCATCGAGCAGGATGCCGATACGATTTGGTTCATCTACCGCGACGAGGTTTACAACCAGGATAGCGACGATCGCGGCATTGCCGAGATCATCGTCGGCAAGCAGCGCTCAGGGCCGACGGGCACGTGCCGAGTTCGGTTCTTCAACGAGTACACGCGGTTCGATGATTTGGCGGAGTCGGATTATTATGGAGGGGCGGCGTCGGGGGCTGCGGACTTTCGGGATAACTAAGATGGCTTGGGGGGGGGTGTGAGGCGGCCCGCCTGGTTGGGTTTAGTTACACCACCCGCCCCCCCCCCCCCCGAGTCCTCCCTTCCCCGCCCAGCGCCTTTCGCCGGCTCTGCGGCCCCTTTCGCCGGGGGTCCCCCCTCCGGCCTTCGCCTCCCCCCCAAG
>QMMB01000559.1 GCA_003647035.1 Deltaproteobacteria bacterium
CTCATTGGTGGCGTGCTCCTCGTGGTCGGCTGCGGGGGCGCCGCAAGCACGGATGGGAATGAAGACGACGCCGGTATCGACGACGCCGGACCCGTGCTGGACGCCAACATCTGCGACACGTTCGAATGCGAGTGCGATGAGGACGACGACTGCGCGGAACACGAGGTGTGCGATTCGTCCTCCGCCCCAGGCAGCGTCTGCGCCTGCGCGCCGGCATATGAGGACAACGGAAGCGGATGCGAGTTCGCGGGCGCGCCACTTGCTCCCGGATTCGACAATCCGGCGCCGTGGACGACGTCAGGGGGAGCGGTTCTCGATGCCACCGCGATGGGCAGCGACGATCTCGGCGAGGTGAGGTGGCTGGGCGATGCGATTTGTGACAGCTCCGGCGTCTCGCAGACGTTCACCATGCCCCCGTACAGTCGCGCGGAACCGCTCGCTTTCCAGATCACATACCGTGCCGACGGCGAGTCCACCGACGCGCGCCCCCAAGTAGGAATCAACGAAACCTGGTCTCGCTTGCCCAGGCGCTTTTCGTTCTTCACGCAGACGATTTGCCTCGGCCAAGCGGGTTTCGGGGGCGACGTGGAGTTCCGCATCGACGGACACAGTGTATTCTGCCCTAGCTCCGATGCGTCCGACGAGCTCATCGTGGACCGATTCGAGTTGGTGCGCGCGGAAGACGTGGAGCTCGACTGCCCGGAGCCGGGCTTTGTACTCGACGGTGACTTCGAAGGAGACGGAACCGCGTGGAGACCGATTGGCGATGCCTTGGTGCAGGATGGCGTCGGTCAAAATGGGACGCGCGCAGCTCGACTTCAGACCGCGACACTGTGCAGCACCGCATCGATGACCGGGGTGACATCCTTGCCTGTGTCCGCAACCTTGGCGAACCAGGCGCTCCGGTTCTACTGGAATGGCACGCCCGGTCGCGCCCTGCAGGTGCTGGCAGCCAATGTCTTCGTCTCCGAGCTGACGGCTAGCGGCGAAGCGACCGTCAGCACCGTGTGCCTGCCACCCCACTCCCGAGGGCTCGCGAGAGAGGTCTCGTTTACAATACCGATCACCAGCGGGACATGCGCCGAGCCAGACGTGCGCGATTTCGTCGTCGACGCGGTCGAGGTCGTGTCCGAGGCCGAGTGCGGAGACGACCCTTTCCTCTTGGACGGCGATTTCGAGCTCGCGGGAACCGAGGTGGTGCCAAGCGGCTGGCACTTCAGTGGTGGTGGCGCCCGGGGCACCGTTGGCGTCGCGACTGGCAACGCCCAGAGTGGCGACGCCTCATTGCGGTTCACCGGCCGGGAGCAATGTCTTTTCGTTTCTGCACGCGCGACGATGGTCGTCCCCAAGCCCGATGCGTCTGGCGGGCCGGCGCTCAAGTACTTCTACCAAGCCGACAACAATCCGGAGACAACGTTGGAGTCACAGCCGGGCGACGGGCCCTTGCCCAAGGGCACTGCAGGATTCGTCGAGGAGACAGTCTGCTTAAACCCAGCCCTCGCAACCCAACCCCAGGAGGTGAGTTTCAGGATGCGACGGAGCGGCACCTGCGGCACCACTTTCCCCGAGGAGGAGGCGTTCATCGACAACGTCCGAGTCACGACCGACCCTGCGTGTCCGAGCGAATGAGTGGCCTGCTAGCTCCGCTCGTTCAGGCGAGCTCGAAGTCCTTGCAGAACAGCAGCGCGGCTGTCGGGTCGTCGTAGCGAGACTTCCGGTGGCGGTGCGTGGGGAAACCATGCGCGCAACCGATGGCCGGATCGAACAGCACGCAGTCTTCGCAGTTCCACCTGAGCTGGAAGCGCTCGCGTTGTTCGCGAAAGCGTTCGTCCTGCTCAACCTTCATTCGAAGGTTCGATCTTGTTCACGCGGCGCTCGTGGCGGCCGCCTTCGAAGGTCGCGCTCAGGAACGCTTTGAGAATCTCGGCGGCGAGGCCTCCGCCCACGACGCGAGAGCCGATGCAAAGCACATTGGCGTCGTTGTGCTGGCGGGTCATCGAGGCGCTGAACACGTCGCCACAAAGCGCGGCGCGCACCCCGGGGTGACGGTTGGCCGCCATCGACATGCCCACGCCGGTGCCACAGACCAGGAGACCAAGCCCTTCCCCACGCCCAACGGCGCTTGCGACTTGGTGCGCGTAGTCGGGGTAGTCGGTCGATTCCGCGCTGTGCGTTCCAATGTCGACCACTTCGTACCCGAGCTCGGCGGCAACGCCCGAAAGGTCCTGCTTGAGCTCGAGCCCCGCGTGATCCGAACCAACGATGAGCGTTTTGGCCATGGCTACGGAGCCTTTAGCACGAGCGCGCAGTTCGTTCCGCCAAAACCAAACGAGTTGTTCATCAGGGCGCGAATCGGCTTCTCCTGCGCCTCGTTCGGCACCAGGTTCATCCCCGCCCCCTGAGGGGCCGGGCTCTGTGGATTGATCGGCGACGGAAGAAGGCCATCACGGATCGCGAGCGCGCAGAGGACCGGCTCGAGCCCACCGGCAGCGCCTAGGAGATGCCCTGTCATGCTCTTGGTGCTCGACACGGCGAGCCCATCGGTCGCGTGCGCGCCGAAGACGTTCTTGACCGCCTCGAGCTC
>QMMB01000560.1 GCA_003647035.1 Deltaproteobacteria bacterium
ACGGCGATGCTGCGCGTATGATGGCGAGCTCCAAGGAGCGCGAGGAGCATCAGCTGGTGGTCCGAGCGATTCTCAAGGCGCTTGATCCGTTCTGTGATTCACTCCGTTCTGCTTCGGAGCCGAGCGTCCGCGAGCTGCCGAACGTGCTGCACATGCAGACGCCGATCGAAGGGCACCTTCGCGAGCCGACGCATATCCTTGCGCTCGTTCAGGCATTGCACCCTACGCCTGCGGTGGGCGGTGTTCCGACGGACGAAGCGATTCAGTGGATTGTCGAGCACGAGGCGCTGGCCCGCGGCTGGTACAGCGCGCCGGTCGGTTGGACCGATGCCGCTGGCGATGGTGAGTTCGTCGTCGCACTGCGCTCCGGTTTGCTTCGCGACGGGAAGGCCTGGGTCTACGCTGGCGCCGGAATCATGGCCGACTCCGATCCCGATGCGGAGTACGCGGAGACCGAGCTCAAGATGCAGGCGCTTCTAGGAGCGCTCCATGGGGACAGTCGCTGATCTACAGAGCGAGTGGGCGCGCCTCGTCGTCCATAGCTTCCTCGAGGCTGGCGTGCGTGACGCCGTCATCAGTCCAGGCTCGCGTTCCACACCGTTTACGGTCGCCGCGTTAGAGCAAACGGGGCTTCGCTGCATCAGCGCGCTCGATGAGCGTTCGGCGGCGCACTACGCGCTCGGGCAAGCGCGCGCGACGGGACGTCCCTCGTTGATTCTTTGCACTTCCGGAAGCGCCCCGGCGAACTATTTCCCGGCGGTGATCGAAGCTAGCGAGGCGGGCGTGCCACTCGTGGTCCTGTCAGCGGATCGGCCTCCGGAGCTTCTGCATTGCGGCGCGAACCAGACGACCGATCAAGTCGGGCTCTACGGGCGTCACGTGCGCTTCTTCGCGCAGCTCGGCGAGCCCCGCGCAGACGACCTCGGCTTGCGGGCTGCGAAGCGGTTGGCGACCCGTGCCGTTTTCGAGACGCTTGGAAGCCATCCTGGGCCTGTCCACCTCAACGCCCAGGCGCGCAAGCCACTCGGGCCGACGGCGGGGCACGGTCGGGACCCCGAGCTTCACGGTCGCGTTCAGGCGATTCTGCAAGAGCCTCTCGCGGCGGTGTCCGGCTCTCGCGTCGTCGATGATGGCGTGGTGCAGAGCGTCGCTCGCGCGCTCGACGGAGCTGCTCGCCCGCTGATCCTGTGCGGCCCCGCTCCGGTGCAACAAGGCGAGCTTCGGGGCGAGCTTCGGGCGCTCGCGGATCGTGCGACAGTACCGATTGCCTCCGAGGCGTCTGGCCAGATGCGATTCGGAGCGGGGGCCGACACCGTGCTCGGCGCGCTCGACACCCTCTGGAGCACCGATCGCGGGGGTGCCGCACTGGTGCCGGACTTCGTTTTGCAGCTTGGGGCAAACCCCACCTCGAAGGGCTGGGAGGAGCTTTGCGGGGCCCACCGGATCCGGCGTGTGGTCGTGCATCCCTGGGATTGGATCGATCCCGCGTCCAACGCGGAACTGGTCATTCAGGCCGAGGTCGCAGATTTTCTGAGGGCGTTGGCGACCAAGACCTTCGCCGCTGCGGGAAGGGACACGGCGTTTGCGCAAAACCTCCGACGCGCGGAGGGGCTCGTTTGGACTGCCGCCTCCGAGGTGCTCACCCGGGTAGGCGACGCACTCTCAGAGGCCGGAGTCGCTCGCGCGGTTCACGGCGCAGCACCCGAACGAAGCGCGCTGGTCTTGGGCAACAGTCTACCGATTCGCAACTTCGACACATGGGTACCTCCGGGCGACGCGTCCCTGCGTGTATTCTCCCAACGCGGCGTCAGCGGTATCGACGGCGTGGTCTCCGGTGCGGCGGGGGTCGCGTCATGCACCCTCGAACCGACGACCCTCCTCGTTGGCGACGTGAGCTTCTTGCACGACATCAATGGTCTACAGCTCGCGTCCAAGGCGACGAGTCCACTGGTTGTCGTCGTCGTGAACAACGGGGGAGGCCGGATCTTCGAGCAGCTTCCGATCGCGCGGCACGGCAAGGAACAATGGCTTCCCTACTTCACGACGCCGCACGAGGCCAGCATGGCGAGCGCCGCGTCGATCTACGGATGCCCCTTCGAGACGGTGAGATCGGTGTCGGAGCTGCGCGTTGCACTGCAATCCGCGCACGCGCGTGACGGCTGTACGGTCGTCGAAGCCGTGGTGCCGGCGCATGGTTCGGCTGAGCAGAGCAGTGCGCTCCGCTCCGCTGTCGAGCAGGCTCTGCGGCGCGAGGGTTTTTGATGTGGCTTTTGCTCCACGGCTTCACGGGCTCGCCCCGGAGTTGGAGTCCTGTGGTCTCCTGCGCGGAGCTCGGCCGGACGCCGCTGACGCCGTCCCTGGCAGGCCACGGCCTCGACTGGCAGAGCAGGGCGGTCCAGTCGTTCGACGATGAGGTCGCGCGGCTCGCCGCGCTCGCGTCCAGTCTCCAATCGCCTCGGCTGCTTTGCGGGTACTCGCTGGGCGCTCGGCTCGCGCTCGGCTTGCTCGTTCGCCAACCCTGTCTGTTCGATGCGGCCTTGTTGATCGGATTGCACCCAGGACTGCCCGATCAA
>QMMB01000561.1 GCA_003647035.1 Deltaproteobacteria bacterium
AATCAACGCCGACCCCGTTGGCGCCCCTGGCGGCACAAGCAAATGGAACCCCACCGGTGCCGCAGCCAACATCGAGCACCCGGTTGCCAGGTGAAGCCACGTGCTCGGCAATCTGCTCGTAGACATCCGTGATGCGCCCCCCGGACAAGAGCTCGACGCCACGGTCATAGCGTTCAGGCGCGGATTCGAGGAACTTCATCCAGACAAAGCTGCTCATCACTCGGCCCCGGGGGGGACATCTTCGAGCGACGCGACTTCATCTTCGCGCCCCCGGACAACTCGCTTGCCGACGAGGGGTCCGCGGTACTCCGTTACGATGGTGCACTGGCCCTCGTGGCCGTCGCGTTCGAAGTAGACCACCACCCAATCTCGGACGCGGCCTAGCTCGTGGGCTCGGTCGGTGTTGGAAAACAACGTGGTGAAGTGCCAGCCATCTTCGTAGCTGTGCAAGACGGGCAGCCAGGCGGCGCCCTGGGGGTTGTTCCGCTTCGGCGCGATGCGAGGGAGCTCGTCCGCTTCGACCTTCTCTCGGTACTCTCGATCGCGGTCGAGCAGGAGGTGGACATCCGGTCTCGCTTCAGGCGTTTCGGGCACGCTGACTTGGGCTCCCGCCTGCCGTAGCTCCTCGAACCTGCGCGCTCTGCCGCGCGCCGATCGGGCGAGCATGGTCGCCAAGATATCGCGTATCGCTTCGAGTCGGCGCGGGCCAAAGCCGGCGACCGCATCGAGCCGTCCATCGTGTGCCGCCACTTCCAGCGCTTCGAGCGTATCGATGTCTAGCTCCCGGTGGATCCGCTCGGCGAGCTCTTCGCCGACCCCCGGAACCGTTTTGAACAGCTCGACGGGGGACAGTGTGCCGTCGAGCCGCTCGAGCAACCGAAGCCGCCCCGCATGCGCGATCTCGTCGATCGAGGCGGAGAGACTCGAACCGATTTGCGGCAGCGCGTCGAGACCTTCGCGTCCTTCGGTGAGCGCCAGGTCCTGAATGCTCGTCTCGTACCTCCGAACGACCGCAGCACCAGCTCGATACGCGTCGATTCGATAGATGTTTGCGTGCTGCGCTTCGAGGCGGTCGGCCACCTGCTCGAGGATGTCCGCGATTTGCGCGTTAGTCACGATTGGCGGCCCGGAGTTCACGGCCGCATCAAGCCACCAGATGGAAGCGGGCGCAATAGCCCGGCAACGGCAACCGAGGCCGGCCCACCTTCGACTACAACCGCTAGGCGCCAGACGCGGGCGCGGCTATCACCTTGAAACGCCCTGGCTGTGGCCCGCTGAAAAACGTTCTCATGAAAAGCTGGGGTGTGAGAGGAGTCTGCCGGTTCCACGGGAAGAGGTAGATCATCCGCGATAGCGGGCACCAGCCGAAAAGAAGGTTCGCTCCAAGCCCGACCATGGTCACGTACATCATCCAGGTCATTTGGGGGACAAAGGTCCCGATTGCGACCCAGGCCACGTAGACAAGTCGCAGCTGCGTGGGAAACACCATCGGCTTGAAGCCGAAAAGTACGAGGAAGAGCGCGGCGTGGAAGATCGAAAACCAAACCACCCATTGCCAGTAGATCGGGTCCACGAACGCGCCAGCGATCAGGCCCGCCTCGACGACGACATATAACAACCGGATCAGGACCCTTCGCGAGCCAGGCGAAAGCCGACTCATCAAAGTATCCGAAGGCTCCAATGTACTTTCATACGAAAACACAGACATGGGCTTCTCCTGGTCCGATGGCTCGAACGAAGTCTACCACCGACACGCTTGTGGCGTACACCTCGTGCTCGTACGTCCAAAGGAGCGTTTTCCCGCGCCAGTGAAAGCCCCACTCGCCGAGGATGACTAAGGATCCAGGCCCCAAGCACGTTGATCTTTGGTGAGCCTCCCGCGTAGCATCCGCCGATGGGGAAGATCGTCATGAGACTCGTGTGGGCGGTCGTCGCCCTACTCCTTCTCGTCGTCGTCGGAGGTGGGGTCGCGTGGTGGCGCCTGCATCCGTCTGCACCAGGGCTCCAAGTTTGGACGAACGGGCACGTGCTCACGATGGATGCGGACGGTCGACAGGCAACGGCTCTCGTGGTCGAAGAGGACCGAATCGTTGCCGTGGGCAGCGACGAAGACGTGCAGCAGTGGGCTTCCAAAGCCGACGTCGAGATCGACCTCGACGGTCGCACGGTCGTTCCCGGGTTCATCGAAGCGCACGGACACTTCCCAGGCGCGGGCCTCGTCGCGATCGCAGCCGACCTGAACAGCCCACCAATCGGCACCGTCCAGACGATCGCTGAGGCGCTGGAGGTCCTCAAAGAGGTAGATGCGGAGCAACCGGGAGACGGCTGGCTGATCGGCTTTGGGTACGACGACACGATGCTGGAGGAGATGCGACATTTCACCAGCGCGGAGCTCGACAGTGTGTCCACGACTCGCCCCATCCTCGCCATGCACATCTCGGCGCACATGGCGGTCGTCAACTCGCTGGCTCTAGAGCGCTTCAACATCACCCCCGAGACGCCCGACCCTCCTGGGGGCGAGATCCGCAAGGACCCGAAGACGGGGAAGCCCACCGGCTTGCTACTCGAGACG
>QMMB01000562.1 GCA_003647035.1 Deltaproteobacteria bacterium
GCCGGGTCCGGCGTACGTCGCCGTCCAACCCTGAACGGGCGATCACACGTTCGGTCATGCTTCCGTTGATGGCGGAAGATGGGCCCTAGCGGTTCGCGCCGCCTATACTGAGGGCAGAAAAAGAGGGGGGTCTCTTTCTCGTAAGGGGTTGAAACATGTCTTGTCTTCGTGGGTGGGGAGTTGTTGGTTTGTTGTTGGCGGTGGTCCTGTGGCTAGCACCCGGGCAAGCGCGCGCGTTCCCGGACGAGCCCTACAGCCTCGACGAAGGCACGAAGGCCCACACCAAGCGCTTTCACATCATGGGCGAGCTCGGCCTGTTTGCTGGCAAGCTCGAGGGCGACCAGCGGTCCATCATCATGAGCCCGTTGATCGAGATGCGTTTGCAGATCGCCTATAGCGTTCTTTTCCAGGTCGTTTGGGGGATGGCGTACGCCAACGTCGATCGCGAGGATGCGGATGCCGACAACGCATTTCGCATCGGTAACCCGTACGCGGCCTTCCACTACCAGGGCAAGAAGGGGCAGTTCTCCTATCGCTTGGGTTTGGGCGTGACCATCCCGGCTGCAACTCTCCCAGACGACCTGAACGACCGCATCGGCGGGGCTGCCCAATCCGCCTACACTCTGGCCGCCGCGTTGCGTGGAAACACCATGTACTGGCTTTGGGACGCCCACGCGGTGAGCGTCATCATTCCAATCGCGTTCGAGCGCCGCAAACCAAGCGGTTTCCTCTGGGGTGCCTACCTCGACACCGGCGCCATGATCAAGATTCACGACAACAATAACCGCACCTCGAAGACCGACTTCATCATGCAGATGGTCGCCATGATGGGCTACCAGGCGACCGATTGGCTGCGAGTTGGCTCGCGCTTCAGTCTCGTATTGATCCCCAAGTTCAAGGAGCAGAACACGCAGCTGGCGGTTGAGCCCTATCTGCGGTTCGGCAAAGACAACGCGTTCGGGTCCATTCGGCTCAACATCAACATCGACAATCCCTGGGGCTTCTCGTTTGATGACCGCCAGGTGTGGGGCCTGCGACTCGGGGGCGGCGCCGCGTTCTAGACGCCGAAGATCGGAAGGTCTTCGCCGGCTAGCGGAAACGCCGCCTTGTATTCGTTCGGCACGCCCGCAAGGTCGCGCAGCGAGCGGTGCACATGGGCGATCGAGAGCCTTGTGCCTTGGGCCGTGTCCGGTGAGCCAGTGGCCTGGAGCGTGACCGGGTCGACGAGCTGCAGGCCGTGGCGAGCGTCGGTTCCGCCGATGACGCGGTTACCGGGGATGCCGGGTCCCATCATCATCATGCTGCTGATCGGCCAATGGTCCTTGCCGTTGCCGTTGTTGTAGCCGGGTGTCCGGCCGAAGTCCGAGCCCATCACGACGGCGACCTTGTCCCCGATGCCCATGCGTTCCGCTTCTTGCATCGCGAAGCTCGCGCCATTCACGAAGTCGATGAGGCGAGGTAAGTGGTTGTCGTCGTGGTTTCCGTGCGTGTCGAACCCGCCGGTGCTCACACTGACGCTGACGGACAGCCCTGCTTGATAGGCGGCCAGCGCCACTTGGATCTGGCGATGCAGCTGGTTGCCTGAGAACTCTTCGGGTAACGAGTCGGACACTCGCTTGAGATCGTCCTGCCCGAGCCGCGCGAGCATGAGCTCATTCTGCCCATCCCAGATGCGCGGAAGCCGTTGCTGACCTTGAAGCCTCAAGAGCCGAAGCTGCTGCTCCCGCTGAATGATGCTGGGCACGTCCGGGTGACCGAAGTAGTTTTCCTCCGAGCCCCTTGGATCGGGACGCGAGGGATAGGCGAGGTTGTGCAGCAGACCGCCGTCGCCGAGTGGCACCGCGTTGGTGACGCCCTGCGTGTCGAGGTATCCGCCATAACCGATGAGCGGCATCGGAAGATTGGGGCCGTGCGTCGCTGCGATCAGCGCGCCGATCGGAGGATGCCCCTCCGCCGTTCGACCGCTCCACGTACCGCGTGTGCCCTGGTCGTGACCGTTGGTCGTCGTGTCCATGCCATTGATGACGAGAAGCCGCTCGTAGTACGTCTGGAAAAACTCATCGAGCGCGGTCCCATCGTCGCCGAGCGGCGCGTACTCGATATTGCCTGCGGTCCGAATGTCGCTCGTGAGGAAACGCCCCATCGGGTTGTTCTCGTTCGCGGTGGCACGGCCCTTTGGGTCGCACAGGTGAGTCGGATCCCAGCCGCCACCTGCGTGCATGAAGATCCAGTACGTGCCGGTGTAGGCCGACCCGCTGATCGGCTGGGCCTTTCCGCGCAGAGGGTCCACCGCCGCCGGCAAGACACATGTCAGCCCGGCCCAGCGTGCCCTTCGTATGAAGTCGCGACGATCCACAGCTAGTCCTCCCTCACTCGTACAGGTACCGGTAATCGGATAGGAGATAACCCACCGCTGCCATCCAAGCGCGCACGGTGTAGTCGTTGTCCCGGTTGACGTGACGCTTTTGCGGTAGCTAGTCGCCCGTCATGCGGTCGTTGAAGATTTGGTTTGATGCGGCGGCCACCACCGAGACGGACCCGTCGGCGATGCCTTGGCCACCGAGGTTGTA
>QMMB01000563.1 GCA_003647035.1 Deltaproteobacteria bacterium
CAGGCCGAAGGGCGCCTTTTCGGGGATGCCGCCTTCGAGAGCCGAAACGAGGTTCTGCGCAATGGCGCCGAGCGCCAACGGGGTCGGAGGATTGATGGTGGGGTTCGTCAGGAGGTCGTTGACGACCACGGCTGCGTAGCCGCGAACGGCAACCGACTGCTCGGAGATGGCCTCCGTGGCGCCGGTGCCAAAGTCGACAGGAATCTCGCAAGCGATGCGAGGATCTTTGCCAGGAGCGATGGGCTCCCAATCGGCGGGAACCTCGTCGCGCCAGAACAACACGAGATTCATGAGCGCCTGGCCGTCGGTGATCACGACGAAGCGGTCGTCGTCGGCGTTGGTCCCCATCAGGCTCGGTGTGGAGCCGGAACCCGGACCCAGGCGAATCGGGCTCGGGACCTCTTCGGCGACCTCGTACTCGGCGCGCCATCCCAGGGTCAACGCGCTGCCGTCCCAGTTGAACCGGTACATGGCGGCGCTCGTCACAACGTAAATGCCCCCGTTCTCGTCGACAGCCACGCTGTTGGATACGATCTCGAGGTCGGCCTCGTCCGCAGTGGCACAGTCTTGGTTCGTCGAGACGACTGGAATCTCTCCGAGATTGTCGGGGTCGGCATCCGCGGAGATCACGAACAGGTTGCCGAGCTCCGTTGCGAAGGCGAGGTGCCCATCATAGGTGAGGGACATGCCGGCGATGATGTCGTCTTCATTGCAGAAGACTTGGTCGGGCATGAAGATGCGCTTCTTGAGCTCGATCGGGGACTGGCGGTCCCCATCGACGCTGTCCCCGAAGAAGGAAACGAACCGGGTGCGGCCGACGATGAAGCGGTTGTCCGAGTCGATTGCGGTGTAAGCGCCGCTCAGGCCGAGGGTGAATGTGGGCGGGTCGTCTTCGCGCTCGTTCGGAACGTACCAATCGATGATCTCAAAGCTCTCGTGGTCGTACTTGGCAATCGCCGCGTCGACGCCTGTGACGGTGGACCAAAGCGCGCGACCGCCATCGACATAGGGAGCGCTGAACGAAACGACGACTGGAACGCCGGGGCTCGGAAGGACCAGGTGCTCACTCGTCGTTGCTTCGCTGTCGCTCGGCCCGGGGAACGCCGAGGAGCCCTGCGCGTAGCTGGCTCTGTGAGAACCCGACCAGACTGTGTCGCCAAATGCCGTGCTGCACAGCGGCTCGTTTGGGGCAAGCGGCGTGGTGCAGAGATCGGACGTGTCGGTCGTCGGGGTGTAGCCAGGGCCGCTCGGGCTCGCAGAGTCGCAACCCGCGGCGGCGATGAGAACCAAAAGTGGAAGAGCGCCTCGGTTGAGCATAATCGCGGCTCCTTAGCAGGAGATGCGCGCGAGCCAAAGCGCACTATGATTGGGCCATGTCTGCCATCGATGCTCTTGGGAAAGCCCGATACGTGAATCTCGAAACATTCCGCAAGAATGGAACTGGCGTCCAGACCCCGGTCTGGGTGGCTCGTGATGAGGACCGGCTCGTCATCTTTACGAATCGTGACTCCTACAAGGTCAAGCGTCTGCGCCGCAACTCGAAGATCCGCCTCGCAGAGTGCAACGTCCGGGGTGCGCTCAAGGGCCCCTGGCATGAAGGGAGCGGGCGGATCGTGGAGGATGAAGCCGATAAACAGTCGGTGCTCCGGGCCCTGCACAAGAAGTACGGCTGGCAGATGACTCTGTCCGACTGGGGTGCGCGGCTCCGCGGTTCGAAAAAGAACTGGGCCTTCGTCTCGATGCAGGTCGATGAATAGCATGAGCCCGGGAAAGGTCGGAGAGACCATGCGACTGCTTTTGATGCTTGCACTGGCCTTGTGTATTCCTGTTGCGAGCTTGGCGCAGGAATCCGCGGAGGGAGACGATGTTCGCTCCGCAGACGAGATCCCCGAGGACATGCCGCCTCCGCCCGAGGACGCGCCGCCTGCCGAAGCGCCTCCCGTAGGGGGGACCGATGAAAGGCCCCCTCATCCCGAGACGCCCGAGGATCTCGAAGAGCTGCAACCGACGGCGGACCTACTCGCGAAGACATCCTATCATTGGCTTCCCGGCCATTGGACGTGGACGGGCGAGCAGTTCGAATGGAAGAGCGGGGAGTGGGTCTACAAGGTCAAAGACATGATCCTCGTGCCGCCGCGCTGGGAGTGGAACGGCAAGCAGTGGGTGTTTCACGACGCGGGTTGGGCGAAGTCGGGGACCAAGAAGGTCGTCTATCGAGCGACGGCCGCACCTGGCGGGCCCGACGTCGCTGCCAATGCTGAGCAGGCTCCTCCGGCGTCCACCACGGCCGCCGAACCGCAGGCGTCAACGACGACCGTCTATGTATATACGGGCGTGTATGTCGCGCCGCTGATCCTCTATCCGATCTGGCACCCCCACTACCACTACCACTGGCATCACCACCACGCGCACTACCGTCGAGCACCGGCGTATCGCCACCACCGCTACCACTACTCGCAGACGCACCGTAAGGCGCACTATACGCATCACAACAACCCGAGCCATGGAAGCAAGCCGGGGCACGGTAGTGGGACCAAGCCCGGGACGAGGCCCTCGCAGCAGCCCGGCA
>QMMB01000564.1 GCA_003647035.1 Deltaproteobacteria bacterium
GCGATGTTTCACGACCAGGCCACCATTCCGTCCAAGATTCTCGACTGGGGCGAGGCCGTGAACGTGACCTGGGGGCTCCCGTTCGTCCGTACCAGCGTCGATCACGGCGTCGCGTACGACGCTGCGGCCGGCGGCACAGCCTCAGAGAGCGGGATGATCGCGGCGATCCGTGCAGCGCAACGCCTGGCCGGCGGGACGCAGGAATGACGGCAGACATCGTCATCCGAGGAGCCCGCGAGCACAACTTGAAGAACGTAACGGTGAGCCTTCCGAGAGGGAGGTTGACCGTAGTCACTGGGCCAAGCGGAAGCGGGAAGTCGAGCTTGGTCTTCGACACCTTGTATGCCGAGGGTCAGCGGCGGTACGTCGAATCGTTGAGCGGCCACGCGCGGCGTGTCCTCACCAAGCTGAGACGCCCGGACGTCGACGTCATCGAAGGGCTTTGCCCTGCCATCGCCGTCCGAGAGCACGCGCCCTCTCGTAATCCACGTTCGACCGTCGGTACGTTGACAGAAGTTGGCGACTACATGCGGGTGCTATTCTCCACGGTAGGCGACGTCCATTGCCCGGTCTGCGGCGAGCGTTTGATAGCGCACTCCGTCGCGGAGGTGGTACAAGAGGCCCTGCGCCTCGCGGAAGGCACCCGGTTTTCGGTCCTGGCTCCGGTGGTCCGTGCGGGGTCAGACATTCCACAGAGCTTCATCGCGGACTTGCGCGGTAAGGGGTTCGTGCGGTTGCGTGTGGACGACTCGGCGGTCGATCTCGAAGATGTCGGGACGCTGCCGACGGGCGTTTCGGTCGACGTTGTGATCGACCGCTTGTCGGTGAGAGAGGGTATCGGCTCGCGTCTCGCCGAGGCGGTCGAGCTTGGATACCAGTTGAGTGACGGCGTTGTCGAGCTCCGTGAGCAAGAGGGTACGCGGCATCGCTTCTCGGAAGGCTACGCTTGTTTTGAGGGGCACGCCTCGATTCCCAAGGTCAGCCCCCAGCTGTTTTCGTTCAACACGCCGCTCGGTGCCTGCACGCGGTGCGACGGCCTCGGGCGAACTCGTCGGTTCACGGAAGAGCTGGCCATCACCGACCCGAGTCTGTCGCTGCGCCGAGGCGCAGTGACGGCCTGGGGGAAGCCGAACCTCGCGTACTCCCGATCGATGCTGGAGAAGATCGGCGCGGCCGGGGTGGATCTGGATGCGCCCTTCGAGAAGCTTCCGGCAGAGCAGCGACGTGTTGCACTCGAAGGGGGCGGAGGATTCGAAGGTATCTTGCCGGGGCTCGAGCGACGGGCGCAAGAGTACGCGCGTCGCAAAATGGCCGAAGGCGGTGACGAAGAACGCGTGCTCGAATTCCTCGACGAAGAGCTCGGACAGTTTGCGCGAATGGAGACGTGTCGTGACTGCGGCGGCTCACGCCTCAATGAGGACGCGCGCTCGGTTCGCGTCGATGGTCGGGCGATCAGTGAGGTGAGCGCGCTCGACCTGAGCGCCCTCGCGGAGTGGCTCGCAGGGATCCGAGTCTCCCAGCAACGCGAAGCGGCCGTGCGGCCATTGCTTCAGTCGATTGGCGACCGCCTTGCGTTCCTTCAGCAGGTGGGTCTCGGGTACCTCAGTCTCGACCGTAGCGCCGCGACCATGTCTGCCGGCGAGGCGCAGCGTGTTCATCTCGCGACGCAGTTGGGTGCGCGTCTTTCGGGCGTGCTTTACGTGCTCGATGAGCCGACCGCGGGCCTGCATCCGTCCGATGCCACCCAGCTACTGACCACTCTCGATACCCTTCGCGAGCTAGGCAACACCCTCGTGGTCGTCGAGCATGATGAGCAAACGATGCGCGCCGCCGATCACTTGGTCGAGATGGGGCCGGGAGCCGGGGAGCACGGAGGTCACGTGGTCGCCAAAGGCGACATCGAGACGTTCCTAGCCAACGAAGAATCGCTGACTGGCGCGTATCTATCAGGGCGCAGGAGCATTGCGGTGCCGGAGCAACGACGGGAGGGCGCGAGCTCGGTGCGCGTGCGGGTCGCGGAGCGTCACAATCTGCGCGACGTTCAGGCCGAGTTTCCGCTGCGCTCCCTGTGCGCGGTAACGGGCGTGAGCGGTAGCGGCAAGAGCTCGCTCATCGTCGATGCACTCTTACCCGCGGTCCGGGCGAAGCTGGGACTGACCGCGGAAGTGCCGCCCGGCGTTAGCGTCGATGGGGGTGAGGGGCTGGATCGGGTGTCGTTCGTCGATGCCACACCGATCGGACGCAGCCCGCGCTCGAATCCGGCCACGTATCTCGGCTTGCTCGGACCCCTGCGAGAGCTTTTCGCCGGCCTGCCCGAGGCGCGCGCGCGCGGCTACCGTGCCGGCCGTTTCAGCTTCAACGTCAAAGGCGGCCGATGCGAGGCTTGCAAAGGCGAGGGCGTCCAGCGGATCGCCATGCAGCTTTTGCCCGACGCGGAGGTCGAATGCGAGGTCTGTGGTGGCCGCCGCTACAACGACGAGACCCTGCAGGTCCGTTATCGTGGATTGAATATCGCCGAGGTCCTGGCGCTCCCCGTCGAAGAGGCCCACGCACTGTTCGAAGCGGTGCC
>QMMB01000565.1 GCA_003647035.1 Deltaproteobacteria bacterium
ACGTTGCGGATAATCGCGTTGAGCGTGGGCCAATTTGCGAAAACCGCGGGCACTAAGGCGTAGACGACCAACGCGCCCACGATGTGCGCGCCCCTGTGAAACGCCCGGTGTTCAAGAAACCTGTCGTCCCACTGGGATCGAGTGCGCTTGGCAAGCACGGCTGCGAAGCGGAGCAGGATCTTGCGGACTACGAAGTCGACAACCCAAGCCAGCGCCAACACGGCGCATAGCAGAACGAGCGTAGTCGACGCTTCGATCGCCGACTCTTTCAACCCTGCTAGCCTCAGCCACTGTTCAACCGTTTCGCGCATGCCGGAGGCCGGAGGGAAGCGTAGGCACTCCGACCTTTCAACCAGGCAGACCAAGCTCCGCGCTTCGCCATTTCTCCCGTAGCTCATCGGGAGCATTCTGAGAGCCCAATTGCGCAGAACTAGATGTTATGTCGCGCGGCGCAGACGGGCCTTTTGAATTCGCGATGCTCCACACCTAGATGATGACCGGCTTTGCTCCTACAGTTGGCGTCATGTCCACGCGAGCTTTGCGAATCGTCCTCTTGCTTGGCGTCTCTGTATTTGGGGTCTCCTGTAAATCCACGGACCGCGGTCCGGCTGAGGCCACGGGCGTTCGTTGGGAGGCGCGCACGGGGCTAAGCGGGACGGGGCAAGCGCTCGCGGTGCTCGATGATGGTCGCTTGGTGGCATCGACCGATGCTGGCTTGTCGTCTTCTTCGGACGGCGGCCTCAGTTGGTCCCCGCTGGACGCGTCAGGGCTTCCGCGTGGGCGGGTGACGGTGATGACTGCGACGCCAAGCGAGCTCGTGGCCTACGTTTGGGGGCAAGGGCTGTACGGAAGCGATGACGGGGGCAGCAACTGGAGCGCGCTTGGGGACCTTCCGCTTCATCCGATCGTGGTCACCGCGACGGGGACATTGGCTCCGATGGTGCCGTTTGTTCTGAAAGCTGATCCGGAAGATCCGACGCACCTGGTGGCGGCCGGGCCCGGTGGATACCTCGTGACGGACGACGGTGGCCTCAACTGGCGGAATGTCGACATCAATGGGCCGACGGGAAAGCTCAACATTCTGTTCACCGGGGCTGCCGTGCGGGGCGACACTGTGTATGCCGCGGCTCAGTTGCCCGAAGGGCTTCTCCCGCCGTTCTTTTCGGCGATCCTCGAAGGCGGGGTCCATGTGTCCGAGGATAGGGGCGAGACTTGGGAGGTCCTCGGCGAGGTGTTTCCCAGCCCTGCGCCGTCCGGGATCACGGTCGGCCCGGACGATCTCGCGTACGTGGGAACACAGGATACGGGCGTGTATCGCCTGAACGAACTCGGGCAATGGGAGTCCATTGGCGGCCCGAGTGATGTCGTCGCGATCGAGACCTACGAGTCGGGCATTGCGGTCGGTTCGGGGTCCAGGGGGCCGTGGCGCTGGGAGCTCGAAAGCAAGACCTGGTCTCGCGGGGCCGTCGACGGCGCGGTTGCTGCCCTGGCTGCCGATCATGCGCTGATGACGGATGGCGGATTCCTCGCGCTCGACCCCGCGCCTGGGGTCGCCGCGGGCTCGCCAGAACCGGCTGGCGGCACCGTGTATCTCGCGTTTTCGATGCACACCAACCTCTATCATTCGTTCCGAGGCAACTCAGATGGCGAGGATGGGTTCGGCAAGGACATTCGCATCATTCGCAACACCTTGGATTGGCTCGACACGCTTCCGGAGGTTCACGCGGACTGGGACATCGAGAACTTCTTCTCGATCGACGGTGGGGAAGGGTACGGATACGGCTGGCTGAAGACGCACGCCCCCGACATCATCGAGCGGATCCGCGCGCGCCGCGAAGCCGGTCAGGACGGCATTCGGTTGATGTCGTGGAACAACGGCTTGGTTTCTTGGCAGACGTTCGAAGAGTTCGAGCAGTCGGTCGAGCGAGCGAAGGCCAGCTATACGAACGCGTTCGGAAGCTTTGACCGGGGCGTTCAACCGCAGGAGAACACGTTTTCGCCAGATCATGTCGGCTGGTATCGGCAACTCGGCATCGAATGGATCACCCTGTTCAACTCGATGACGCCCTTCACGGGCTTTCCGCTCGACCATCGGCTGCAAGGCCGTGAGGGTTACAATCCCGTCACGCTGCGCGACGGCGACGACACCATGGTCATGGTGCCCGTGTACCACCACGGGGACGTGGTCGACCACGGGAGCCTCGCGGGCTGGGCGCGACAACTCTCAGACCAGTTCGAAGGCGACACGCTCTTGGTCATCCATTTCGACGCCGACGCCGAAAGCTGGTTGAACTTCAACTTGGAGATCGAAGCGGCCGCCGAGCTCGATTTCGTGCGGTTCACGACGATTCAGGGCTACCTCGACAGCCACCAGCCGGTTGGCAGCATCGAACTCCCGGGGGACTTGGCCGACGGTGTCGGCGATGGCTTTCAGTCGTGGGCGGAGAAGCAAGTCAACCAGGACGTTTCGACCAAAGTGGCGCAGGCTCGGCATTTGACCGACTGGGCGCGCAGCCTTGCTCCGGGCGACACCGGCGTGAACGATTTGGTTGG
>QMMB01000566.1 GCA_003647035.1 Deltaproteobacteria bacterium
GAGCATCGTGCAGTTGCTTCCCCCCGGGCATTGCACGCCAATCTCGGCGGTGGCGCTGGCTTCGGTCGATACCTCAGCCCCGACCTGCGCGATGGTGAGCTTACCGCCCACCGCGAACCCAGCACCCACCGGTATCTGGCCCCCGAAAATCAGCGCGAGCGGCCCACCGATCGGGACGGTGAGCGTCAATAGCTCCATCTTGCATTCGATCTTGGCTTCAAAGGCAGCGGTCATGGTGGGGCTGACCTTGAACTGCGCCTTGGCGCTACCCTTCACCGCAATTTTCTGCAGTCCGCCTTGGGAGCTGTCGTAGTTGAGGATGAAATCAAGGTCGATGGTCAGACCGAAGGTCAGAGGCAGCGCATCGAAGGTCAGCGGTGTGATCGGGAGCGTCGTCTCGCACTCGAAGGGACCGAGCGGGAATTTCGCTTTTTCATCCACGGGGGCGTCGGGAAGGACTGTAAAGACGTAGCTGCCGTCCGGCTGCCGCTCCATCGCGTAAAAGTCCACGGCGTCCTCGGAAATCTGCGCCTCCACGTTGGAGAGATCGTAGCTCTGATCGATCTTCAGTTCGGCAAAGAGCTCATCCAGGGTCAGGAGCTCGAGTGTCACCACAACATCACCGTTGGTGACCTGCGCATCGACGACCTTCCCGCCGACCGGAGCCTCTTCACGTCCGAGAAGGATGGTGCCGATAGGCGGGGGATCGATCCCGGTGAGGGTCACGGTATACAAGACACCAGGAACAAACTCGGCCTCGGGATCCACCAACGCGAAGTCCCCGACGACCTGACTGTCATCGACGAACTGAGAGTTGGGAGCGGGCACCACCACCAACACCGTCGCGGGAATCGACCGAATCCCATCCGCTTCTGCGGTAATGGTAGCCGAACCGACCATGCCCATCGCCGTCAGCAGCCCGTCCGTATCGACTGAGATGTTCTCAGGGTGACTGGAGGTCCACGCGAACTCCGCATCGACCTCGAGGCCCGCCGCGTTGAAGGCTTGTGCCGTCAGGGGATAGCTCTCACCGAGCGCGCCCAGCATGACTGAGCCCGGGGTAATCTCGACCCGCACGATGATGGGGTCGTCCACCGCCGGACTCCCGCCACCACCACCGCTACCGGCACCACCACCGCTACCGGCACCACCACCGCCGTCACTCCCGCACGAGCTGACCAGCGTAGTTAGGCTGAAGACGAATAGAAGTAACCCCCACCCGCGTGCATTCGGAGCCCTGTGTCGCATGGAACCAACCTCGGCCCACGAGACTATCGGAGGAGCGAGCCATTTGCAGCTGCGCCGATCAAGAAGGTTGCCAAGTGTCGAGAATTACACCGCCGCGCCTACGTCAGCTTCGACACGGCCTCACCCATCCGACCAAGCCCTTCACGGATCATCTCGTTCGATGCTGCGTAGGAGATGCGCACGAAGCCGGGAGCTCCGAAGGCCGTACCCGGGACGACTGCACAGCGCGCTTCCTCCAAGAGGTAGCCCGCGACATCGACGTCGGTCTCGAGCTTCTTGCCGCCGCCCTCTTTGCCGATGAGCGGCTGCACGTTTGCGAACGCGTAGAAGGCGCCTTCGGGCACTCCGCAGCTGATGCCGTCGATCGCGTTGAGGCCCTCGACGATGATGCTTCGGCGTGCCTCGAATGCTTGGCGCATTTCTTCCATCGGCTCCCACGGGCCCTGAAGCGCTGCGATCGCCGCATGTTGGGCAACTGAGCTCGGGTTGGTCGTCGCCTGGCCTTGGATCTTCTCGCAGGCTTTGGTGACGTACTCGGGCCCTAGCATCCAGCCGATGCGCCAGCCGGTCATCGCGAATGTCTTGCTGACGCCGTCGACGATGATGATGCGATCCTTTAGATCCGGCGCGACCTCCGCGATCGACTTCTGTTCGAAGCCACCGTACACCAGCTGACCGTAGATCTCGTCGACGATGATCCAGAAGTTGTGCTCGGCAGCCACGTCGGCCAGCGCGCGAAGCTGCTCGCCGGTGTACGCCGAACCGGTGGGGTTGGACGGGGAGCACAGGATGAGTGCTTTTGTCTTCGGGGTGATCGCAGCGCGCAACGCCTCCGGCGTCATGCGGAAGCCTTGTTCTTCGGTGGTCTGCACGATCACCGGATTCGCACCCGCGAGACGCACTTGCTCCGGGTAGCTCACCCAGTAGGGCGCCGGAATCAAGACCTCGTCCCCTTCGTCGTACAGCGCCAACGCGAGGTTGAAGAGCGTGTGTTTCGCTCCAACCGAAACGACAACCTGCGACGGCTCGTACGTCACGCCTACACGCCGCTTCGCGGACGCCTCGCAAATCGCCTCGCGCAACTCGGGGATTCCGCGCGCTGCGGTGTAGCGAGTGGCTCCTGAATCGATCGCCTTCTTGGCAGCTTCGCGAATGTGCACCGGCGTATCGAAATCCGGCTCACCCACGCTGAACGAAAGCACATCGATACCTTGCGCCTTGAGCTCGCGTGCCCGCTGGGCGACCGCGACCGTGGCGGAAGGCTTGACGGCACTGAGCCGCTGCGCGACAGGGATCTTCACAC
>QMMB01000567.1 GCA_003647035.1 Deltaproteobacteria bacterium
AGAGCATAGCCGAAACAAACGCCCTCTCGAGTTCCGACCCCCACGCGACATAACATCTGGTACCGCGCCATTCGGCGCTAGTCGTCATCCCGATAGGCTAAGAGACCGGCAAACAAACGGGGTTTGGGTGCTGCGTTCGCATCCCGAAGGGCCGGAAACGGCGTGATCAAGACCGAGCGGATGCAGCTATCCAATGGCTCGGCCCTTGGAGCCGAGCGCAAGTCAACAAGCCCAAGCGTCGTCGAGTTCCGGAGGCGCCCGGGCAGGTGCGAGCTCGACTGGGTCTGAGGGAAGGTCAAGATGACCGAGAATTCGCCGAATCGCGCTTGAGAGCATGATGGCGGCCACGAAACGCAGGCGCCCGCCACAGTCGGGGCACTGTAGGACGTCGATGTCGAGACCGCGCCGCATGAGCTCAGCCCAGGTACGATTGTAGGAAGCGGCGACCTTTTTCGGGGTGGTTGCGGGCGATGCGCGCTCAACCTGGGGACGACCGAAATTCACGACCTCGCGACGCCACTTGGCGTTCGGAGCGAGCACGCCGTGATAGACGATGAGGTTCACATAGGGGCGCGGAATCAGCGCGGCGAGCTTTGCAAGAAGCTCCACGGGCTCAAGGGCAAGGTGGCTTGTCCCGTCGCGCCACGGCGTCTTGAGGCGGAGGAGCACACTTCCATCGGGCCCAAAGGACAAGCGATCTTCGGCGACCGGCGGCCGGAGCAGATACCGGCAGAGCCGCTCGAGCTTGGGCCGGTTCTTGGCACGGACCGACGTATTGGCATGAAGGTCGAAGCCGCCGAGACGCGCTTGTCGGCGACGCTTGGGTTCAGCCGCCGTCGTCGTCCGTGCGCCTCCCAAACGAAGGACTGCTGCGCCTGCGCGTCTTCCGATCGCGACCCGTTGGCGGACGGAGGCGGCATAGAGCGCGTGCAAAGGCGGCGCCTCCGTCTCGTCTAAGCTCTCACCGCCTTCCTCGCACAGCAAACCCCGGCGCACCAACAAGCGTAGGACTCGCTTTTGAATGACGCCGAGGAGCGCCTCAACTTCGTCGTCGGTTGGGGCTTTGGCAGCTGTGAACGACAGCGAGCCATCCGGTTCTCGAACGAAGACCCCGTCGACCGCAAGCGTGTGGAAGTGGACGTTCAGGTTGAGTGCGCCACCAAAGCGCTGGATGACGGTCACCGTCCCCGTTCGTCCCTCCGGGTGCACCGGTCCCTTGGCCCGTTTCCTGTAGAAGCCAAGTAGGGCGCGCGCATAGACCGCAAGGACGGCGCGGCAAAGCTCGTGATCCCACGCGAGGCGATAGCGAAGCTCGAAAGGGAGGCTCAGCACCCACTGGCGAACGGGCACGTGCGGAAGCACACGGTCGATGAGATGGGCCGCACGTTCGGCCATCCGGCGCCCCCCGCAGCTCGGGCAGAAGCCGCGACCCTTGCAGGAGAACGCGACCAAACGATCGGTGCCACAGTCCGTACACCGAAAGCGGGCAAACCCATGCGCGAGCACCCCGCAGCGAACGAATCGCTGAAACTCACGCTTCACGAACAAGGGGGTGCCGCGCTCCTCGTGATGTCGGTCGAGGTCCCAGAGAAAGGTCTGCAAGTGCTCACGTACAACGCGGTGCAGCACTCCCCGCTCCGGGGCGCGGCGCACATAGGATCGAGAGATCTCGTCACTCGCAGAGGCAGCGTGAAGCTCCACGAGCTGTCACAGCTATCAAGAGGCGTGCCGAGGTCATCCTTTCTCTTTTCCAGGCGATTTAGGCGAGTTGCCGTCGAGCGGAGCGGCGAAATGGAGGCGGCGCGCCGGCGGCCGCCACCCTTGCCGCCTTGGTGGTCCTCGCCGGATCACGGCCCAGTGGCGAGTAGGCAGAACGCGATCGGAGCGACTCGTTGGAAGGCGGGACAGAATTGGCAATTCGAATGCCAAGCCAGGATGCTCAAGCCGGTCCCGATCGTTGACCTGACGTCGACGTAGCGAAGTGAAATCGAATGATACGAAGTGACGAACCGTGAACACGGCGATGCGGGTAAGGTTCCGTCTTTGTCGAGTTTCTGTTTTGTTTTCAGTAGGTTGTATGTGTCGCGAAAACCGGCTTTTCTCGCCTCATAACCCGAAGGTCGTCGTGGATGATTCGCGCGCACTGAACCCATCGGTCCCATACTGTCTGATCGAATTTCGTGGGTTCAGGTGGGAGCTTGCACCTCTAACCTCGCTCGGGAAAAAGTCGGAGGTGCTCGGGCCGGTGATAGCCGCCGATGTTGGCGTAGTGCTCGGTCATGCGCTGGCTCGTGTGGCCGAGCACGCGAACCAGATCTTCGAGGCTTCCGCCATTCAGACGCCAGTTGCAGGCGAAGCTGTGTCGCAGGCTGTGGAAGCAGATGACATGTGTCCGGCGGCCCGCTGTCGGTCGCTCAAACCCGGCTGCGTCCAGCGCCTTGTGCAGGGTCTCGCGGAACACGCGGTCGCACTTGTTTCGGGTCCTCCCTGTACGATTCATGAACACGAGTTCGAGTTCGGTTTGCGGGCACCCCT
>QMMB01000568.1 GCA_003647035.1 Deltaproteobacteria bacterium
CGCCGCGATCCGGTGAGGGGGCCAAAGCCCGAGCGCAGGATGTGGACCGAGCCCCGCCGCGAGCTCGGTTTGAAGCGTAAGCGCGAGCTCAGCGGTGGCTGCCCTGGCGATGGGACCGTCGAAGGTGTGCGACACGAGGTATTGCGCGCCGTGGGCCGCAGCCTGCTCGGCAACTTCGAACGAGGCCCGCAACCCCCCGAGAACCATCGGCTTGATCACCACCGCACGGATAGCGCCGCTGCCAAGCAATCGCTGCGAAAGCTCCTCGTCGCGAAGGGACTCGTCTAGCGCGAAGGGCAGCGGTAGACCGAGCGCCTCCAACCAGTCGGTCGGCGCAACGGGCTCCTCGAACAGCTCCAACTCGAGCGCCTCCAACGACTCCGCGTTCCGCCGCAACGCGGCGAGCGGGATGCGGCGATTCGCGTCGAGCCGAAGAGCAAGCGCCGGGTGCGCGCGGCGAATCGTCTGCAACGCTCGCACTTCGGCGTCGAGATCGAGTCCGGCCTTGAGCTTCAGGTGCGTAGCGCCATCTGCCAAGAGTGCATCCGCACGCGCGGGCCACGACGCAGGGTCTGCCTCCAAGACCAGATCGGCGATAGGAATCGGCTGCCTTTGCGCGGCGCCACCGAGGACGTGATGCATGGGCTCGCCGCGCGTGTGGCCGAGCCAGTCGAGGAGTGCGGTTTCGAGGGCGAAGCGCGCGGCTGGATGCCTCACCGGGTGCGCGCCAAACACGTCGACGAGGAGGTCGAACGGGCTCGCCAATGGATTCGCATCGACCGGCGCGTCGACGAGGCGTCGCAACTCGTCTGAAACCTCGGCCATCGAATCGGGCGAGTAGCCGGGGAGCGGGGAAGCTTCTCCAACGCCACTCGTGCCGTCGTCCCGCATGAGCCGAAGCACCGCGAAGGCCCGCTTGGACAGACCGGCGCCGGCGCCAACGAGCGATTCGGGAAGCTCTCCTTCGAGCATGTCGACCTGCGCATGCAGGTCGGTCACAGCGCGATCCCGATGGCGAACAGGATGCCGAACAGAGAAAGAAGCTTCGCGGTCCAGGCGAGCGTTTCGTTGAGTACCGTGCCTCGGTCGTTCGCGACGGAACGCAAGAGCCCGCCCGCCCAGAGAATCGTCAGCAATGGGAGGCAGACCCAAGCACTGGTCCAGCCGAGAAGGAACATGACGATCGGAGTCACGTACGCTGCGACCAGCAAGAGGCCGTACTCCCTGACGCCCGCATCCCTTCCGAATCGCACGACGAGTGTCGTCTTGCGTGCGCGGGCATCCCCTTCGAAGTCGCGAACGTTGTTCACGACGAGAATCGCGGTGGCCAAGGCGCCGATCGGGATCGAGGCGAGCCAGGCGACGTTGGGCACGAACAGCGCTTGGACAAATGCGGTCCCGCACACCGCGACGAAACCGAAGAACGTCATCACGAAGACGTCACCTAGGCCATTGTACGCGAGGGGGAAAGGACCCCCGGTGTAGGCGAGGCCCGCCATCATCGATGCGAGACCAATGACGATCACGGCGGGCCCGGCAATCCATGTGAGGTAGATACCCGTGCCCAGCGCGAGCGCGAACGCGACGATGATTCCGCGGCGAAGCTGTCGCACCGTGAGAAGGCCCGCCTGGGCCACCCGTGTAGGTCCGAGACGCGCTTCGGTATCCGCTCCTTTTTGGAAATCGAACATGTCGTTCGCGAAGTTCGTCGCGATCTGGATCAGAAACGCGCCGAGCAGAGCCGCCAACGCGGCGTCCCATCGAGCTCCGTCCACGCGCCAGGCGCACGCAGTGCCCACCGCGACGGGCGCAAACGCGGCCGTGAGGGTCGCAGGGCGCGCCGCCAGAATCCAAGCGTGAGTCGAGCCTGGCCTGACCTCGCTCATCGGCCCACCCTTTTCGCCATCCGGTTCATCGCAGCAGCAACGGCCGCCGGCGCTTCGAGCACGACGTTGTGGCCCGCGCCCTCGACGACCACGTTGTCCACGTGGGCATTCTCCTCGGCAAGCGCCCTTGCGATCTCGGAGAACTTCGGGTCGAGCGCACCCGTCATCAGCGTGATCGGAACGTCGATGGCCGCAACGGACGCGCGATAGCTCGGCATGTCGGCCAGTCCGAGCACCTCGAGGGACCGCGCAAGGCCCCCGGCGACGTGATCGAGACGGATACTGCGTTGCTCTGCAGATGCCTGTCGCGGAAGATCGCGTTGGCTCGCGAACAGTGGCAGCTCCTCCCAAGCCGAAACGAACGTCTCCAAGCCGTCCTGTCGGAGCTGGCGTGCCCGACTCGCATCGGCATTGCGGCGCTCCGTTCGGGCAGCTTGATCGGGCAGTCCTGGGTGCAATCCGATCAACAAGGCCGCATCGAACAGACAGGGTTGGCGAACCAGCAATCCGAGCGCGAGCCGAGCGCCCAGCGAGTACCCGCAAAGCAGCCGAGGCGATTCGAGGCTGGACGCGAGCGCGGCGAGCCGCGTGACCTCATCGTCGAACGACTGGACCGCCCTGCTCTGCCAGTCGAGGCCGTGGCCTGCC
>QMMB01000569.1 GCA_003647035.1 Deltaproteobacteria bacterium
AGGTCGAACACCCCCGGATCGATGCTGGGAGCCCCTTCGGCAAACACGCTTGCCGGTCCCCCGCTGGGAATGATCGCCTTGGGCGAAAGGTCGCGAATCTCGGCCAGCGAGTAGGTGCACGGCTGGATCTCACAATAGACGCGCTGCTCCCGAATCCGCCGCGCAATGAGTTGCGTGTACTGCGACCCAAAGTCGAGAATCAAGACCCCATCAGCGATCATGGCGCGTCTCTAACATGACGACCCAGAGGGGTCGAGGCAGGCTACGAAGCGGGAGAGAACCGCTCGTCGCGATCGGGGTACGGCGGTCCGCGGCGCCCCGGCTCTTACTCTCGACTGACCCGGTAGTTGGGAGCCTCTTTGGTTACCATGACGTCGTGAACGTGGCTCTCGTGGAGCCCGGCTGAGCTGATGCGGATGAATTGTGCGTTCTTCTGAAGCTCGCCAATCGAGGGGTTGCCGGTGTAACCCATGCCGGCGCGTAACCCACCCACTAGCTGGTACACGACCGTCGACAACGCACCGCGATACGGCACGCGGCCCTCGATCCCTTCGGGAACGAGCTTGCCAACGTCCGACACGTCCGCCTGCGCGTACCGATCCGACGACCCCTCGCGCATGGCGCCGAGCGATCCCATGCCACGGTACGACTTGTACGTTCGCCCCTGATACAGAACCAGCTCTCCGGGCGCCTCGTCGGTGCCCGCGAACAACGAGCCTATCATCACGCTATTCGCGCCAGCGGCGATGGCCTTTACCGCGTCACCCGAGTACTTCACCCCGCCGTCGGCGATGATGGGAACCCCGTGCTCGCGTCCCACGCGGGCGCAGTCCATGACCGCCGTCACCTGAGGCACACCAATGCCGGCCACGACACGCGTCGTGCAAATCGACCCCGGACCCATGCCGACCTTCACCGCGTCAGCGCCGGCAGCGATCAAAGCCTCTGTCGCATCGGCGGTCGCGACGTTGCCAGCAACCACTTGAAGACTGGGATACGTCGACTTCGTCTCCCGAACTGCGTCGATCACGCCCTTGCTGTGCCCGTGCGCAGTGTCGATGATCAACACGTCGACACCTGCCTGCACCAACGCCTCGGTACGCGTCTCCAGATCGGGACCCACCCCGAGCGCGGCGCCGACACACAGACGGCCTAGCGAATCCTTGATCGAGTCAGGATGGCGATCCGCCTGCAACAAGTCTTTGATGGTGATGAGGCCAACCAGCACACCGCCATCGCCGACCACCAGCAGCTTCTCGATCCGATGCTTGTGAAGCAGCTCGCGCGCCTTACTCTGCTCGACGCCCGGCGGCACGGTCACGAGCTCCTTTGTCATCAGCTGCGCGACCCGTTGGTTCAGGTTCTGCTCGAAGCGAATGTCGCGGCTGGTGAGGATGCCGACGGGCTTGTCGCCCTCAACCACCGGCAGCCCCGAGATTTCGTGCCGCCGCATCAGCTCGAGGGCATCGTGAAGAGCCTCCCCGGGGCCCACGGTGACGGGGTCGACGATCATGCCGGTCTGTGCGCGCTTCACCTTGGTCACCTCGAGCGCCTGAAGCTCAGGGCTCATATTCTTGTGCAGAATGCCGATCCCACCCTCTCGCGCCATCGTCACAGCCGTGCGCCATTCGGTCACCGTGTCCATCGCGCTCGACACGAACGGGATTCGAAGCTCGATCTCCCGGGTGAAGCGTGTGGAAACGTCCGCGTTTGCGGGCAGAAAATCCGCGTACGCGGGCACGAGCAGCACGTCATCGAAGGTGAGTGCTTCCCGTAGGATGCGGTCAGTCACCGGAACCTCCCAAGGACCCTAAAAATTGGCGCCGAGTATAGCGCCCCAGTGACGGCACGCTAGTAGGCGCGCGGGAAGTCCCGGATCTCGACCTCGTCGAGGGCGAAGCGGATGAGGGCGCTCCGACTGATCCTCCGATGGCCCTGTTTTTTCAGCTTGGCGACCATCTTGTCGAGCTGAGCCAGATCTTCCTTGTAGAGGGAGATGCAGATGACGTCGTAGTGGTCCGGCTTCTTCTTCTTTGGCTTCGCACGACCACGCTTTGTGGTCTTGCCGCCGTAGAAGGAGTCGCGCAGAACCGCGCTCACTTCATCATCGTCGAGAACTCCATCTAGCCCTGATCCTTCGCGTCTCTTCATGTGCCCCCCTAAGATGCGACCGAGAGCGCGGCTCGCGTTTGCGCTCTCTGCCCAGTCGCTGCAACGGCGGTCACCCGTTGCACCAGACGCCTGTAGTCCTCCGCGCCATGGCTCTTCGGTGCGTATTCGAAGATGGTCTGCTTCGCGCTCGGAGCCTCCCGGAGTTTGGTATTGATTCGAATCGGGTCGTAGCACCGACCTTCGAAGTGCTGGCGCATCGTGAGAATCGCCTCTCGCGAGATCCGATTGCGAACATCGAAGAAGGTGGGCAGCACGCCCAGAAGCTGCACGTCGTGTTGTAGAAGTTCCCGGACGTTGCGCATCGTTCTCAAGACTTGCTTGACCCCCACCAACGACAGGTAGTCGCACG
>QMMB01000570.1 GCA_003647035.1 Deltaproteobacteria bacterium
AGCGATTGGGTCGGCGCCTGGTCGTATGTCGACGTGAGGCGCCGGGCGACGGGGCCCCCGATCGCGAGCACGCCCGTCCCGAGCCGTCCTCCGGTGACTCAGCCCCACCACACAGTCGGTGGCACTGGCAACTGCCTACGGCTCCCCAATCGCCCCCTGCGCCTTCTCCCAAATATCCGTCGTCCCGATCACATCGACGATCATCACGGCTTCCGCGGCCGAGATGTTGTCCTGTTTTGGGGTGCTGATGTCCAGCCAGCCGGCGATTCGTCTGGCGATGGTGAGACGGGTGGCGAGCTCGGTGCGGGCTCGGGCTAAGCTGCCGAAGCGCGTCCAGCGCATCGACCAGACTTCGTCGGCAAGCCAGTCGCCGAAAACTCGGTTTGGGGAGACCGGATCGACGACGCGCTGGCCTGCCTGCTCGAACGAGTCCGCCCAGGGGCGGTCGAGGCCGGCTGGTTCGCGGCGGTCGACCAGAAAGCCGATGGCCGAACCGAACCAACGTGCCGCAGCTCCGGCACGCGACGGCCCGTGAAATTCGAGCAGCTCGTCGGCGACTTCGGTCCACGTCATCGCGTCGAGCTCCGGAAAGGCCTCCGCCTGGAGCGCGATCATCAGGTGCCTTCCCTCTATCAACGCGCCGATGATCCCTGCCTCGCGCTTGGCGTATTCGGCAAAGGAGAGCGACTCGGTCGCCGACCAGGGAATGTCATCGAGGACCACGTGCTCGGGCTTGAGCTCGCCATTCGAATCGAGCAAGTTGGGCCGCGCGTCTTCCGCCGTGACGAGAGGCAGCTGCCCCAGCGTGCGGCACGTGCATCGATGCTGGGTAGAAATCCGGCCGCCGGCAGGGGTCGCCGTCAGCGCGTAGGGGAACTGAATGCAGGGGCTGGGCTTCATTTCGGGCCCCAGCTGAGAATGAATCGCGCATCCGTCTGTGCTCCAAAACACGCAGCGGCCCGTGTCACTACGCATCATGAGGACCGCGGCGTCCTCCCCTTCGTGACGATCGATCGCGTCAGGAGAGATCACGCGAAGCGCCTCGCAGTCTTCGTCGGTCAGCGCACCGACGGCGTGAATGTCACTGCAACACAGCCCATCACCGACGCAATCGAAGCGCGCGCCGGGCCGCACCAGCAACGGCTCCCGTTTCGCCAGAACCGTCATGGGCTTGCCAAACGGGGCTCCGAAGAGAGGTAGAGGAGCTCGACCTCTGGCATCACCAGCGCGTCACTTGCTGGATTGATCCGCTCCTCGCCCGTCTCCGGATTTCGAAACCCGATCACCAGGCAACCGGTAGACGCGCGAACCTCTCGGCTCAACTGGTCGAACGTCATCGGAGCCTCGGTGCCTTCGGGGAGTAAACCGACGTAGAGGTTCTGGTGCCCGCCGAAGACCAAACGACTCGTTGCATCGGCAACACCGGGATACACGACGGTATGCGCCAACAGTGAGTACCCGACGCGACGCGTCTCGACGACCTCGTCGCTACCCGCTGCGCGGGCGTGCTGCACATTCTCGGAGTCCAGAACCTCCGCGATGATGCGCACGGGCTTCTTCCGGTTCTTGGTCACCGGACTCTTGGTCAGCGCAGAACGAATGGTGAAGACGGTGAGAATGCTCGTCGCGTCGGCCTGCTGTGGCTTCACGCGGCGTGAGCCTGTCACGATGACGGTCGATGCGTGCGTGATCCGCGCCTTGTCGAGCTCGCTCTCCTTGGTCGGGTCGCCTTGCACCCACATGAACTCCGGCCGCAACTCGCGTGGCCTTTCGTAAGGACCGAAGAGGATCACCCGTTGCTGGTCCAAACTGATCTCCGCGCTGAGCACGTCGAGCAACATGCCGCTACCCATCTCGTAGCCGCAGACGACGATGTGATTGACGTAACCGCTCATTCGAAACTGCTCCTCTCGGATGCTCAGGACCGCGTGTAACAGGCTATGACTGACGATGCCCGCAAAAAGGGCCAACGTGAACAGGCCGCCGACCATCATCGTGCCGCCGATGAAGCGCCCCACAGTGGTCACGGGGGTGATATCGCCGAAGCCGACCGTGGTGATCGTCACTAGGGCCCACCACAGCCCGTCGCCGAGCGTGTTGAGCTCGGGGTTCGCGGCGCGCTCCACGAGAAAAAGACTGATCCCACCAAGAATCGTCTCCACCCCGAGCACGGCGAACGCAAATGTGAACAGCAGGCGATCTTCCTCGAACGCGCCCATCAGCCCGCGGAACGGGTTCGCGTAGCGGAAAAGCTTCTGGGTTCGTAGCAGCCGCAAGAGACGCAACGCGCGTAAACCGCGAAGGGCGGGCACCAACGCGAGGACGGTGAGGATGTCGATCAGCATCATCGGGGTGAGCGCGAATCGAACCCGGGCGGACACGTCGGTGCGAAGCCCCCCCAACGGGGGCTTCGTGAAGACCTGTAACTCGGGCGGGCGAAACGTGAGGATCCTCGTGCTGACCTCGATCGCAAACAGCCACAGCACCACTCGATCTATCTG